>NZ_KQ969291.1:0-164604 GCF_001578675.1 Gordonia sp. QH-12 | reverse complement strand
GCGCCGTCGGCACCAACCGCGGACAATGGGAGACCACCACCCTCACCGACGGACCCGATGCCGGACGCATGGGCTGGCGACCGGCCACCACCGATCAACCTTGGCGCCTGAACCCCATCCACCACGCCGGACAAGCACGGCACCTGCACCCGCCAGAACTGCATCGGCAAGAATCGGGCCCACCGCCGGCGCATCCGCCGCCTCGGACTCCACCGCAGGAGTCACAAGCTCCCCCGGCAGATTCCGAATCTGCCCAGTCACCCCACGCCGCGGCCTGACGCGTCCTCCCAAGGTGCGCCGCGCTTCTAAGCTGCAATCGACACACCCGCCGACCAGGGAGCACATCGCATGGAACTGACGACGCTGACGCACGAGAACGAAGACGGCATCCTCACAGTCCGGCTCAACCGCCCCGACCATCTCAACGCCTTCACCGTCGAGATGGCGCAGGAATTGGAGCACACCTTCCGTTCGGTCAACGATGACGACTCCGTTCGGGCTGTCATCGTCACCGGCAACGGACGTGCGTTCTGCGCCGGCATGGACCTGGCGACCGAGGGCGACAATGTGTTCGGGCTCGACGGCGCCAAGCGGCCCACGCTCGCGGACATGGCCGATCTGGATGATCCCGGAATCGCGCGGATTCGCGACACCGGCGGGCGGGTGACGCTCGCGATCTACGCTTGCCGCAAACCGGTGATCGCGGCCGTCAACGGCGCCGCAGTCGGCATCGGCGCCACGATGACGCTGCCGATGGACGCTCGACTCATATCGACCAAGGGCCGGATCGGCTTCGTGTTCGGACGTCTCGGCATCGTTCCCGAGGCGGCGTCATCGTGGTTCCTCCCTCGAGTGGTCGGCCTCCCGAAAGCGCTCGACCTGGTGTACCGCGCCGACATCCTCGATGCGCAGAGCGCACTCGACGCCGGCCTGGCACAGAGCGTCCACGAGCCGGAGGATCTGCTCGACGCTGCGCGCTCGCTCGCCGACTCCTGGACTCAGGGCCGTTCGCCGGTGGCCGTCGCGCTCGCCCGCCAGATGCTGTACCGCAACGCGGCGCAAGAACATCCGACAGAGGCCCATCGCATCGATTCGCTCGCGATGTTCTACACGAGCATCGGCGACGGCGACGACGGTGTTCGAGCCTTCCTCGAGAAGCGACCGGCCGAGTTCGATTCGAAGGCGTCTCGGATGCCGGAGTTCTATGACGAGTGGACGCGGGAGTAGCGCCTCACTCGGCCACGGTCACCGTCGTGCCGACCTCGGCCCAGTCGTAGAGATGCTTCATCTCTGGTCCCGGAACGTGGACGCATCCGCGAGATCCCGCGGTCTTGAAGGCTTCGCGGTCGCCGAACGCCGTCTTCTGCCACGGTGCGTCGTGGAATCCGAAGTCACCGAAGAACGGCAGCCAGTAGCGAACATGGTCTCGGTAGCCGGGTCCGACGAGGTCCCGATTCGTCTCTCGGCTCTGAACGGTCCAGGTGCCGGTCGGCGTGCCGTCACCGCGCGCGACGTTCCCCGTCGTCACCGGTGACGACGACACCGGACGTCGCCCGTCGCACATCCACATGGCTTGCTGGGACAGACTGACTCGGATCAGTCGTCGTCCGGGCGCGTTGGTCCGGCACTCGGCACTTCCTGCTGCGCGAATGGCGGCGGGATCGGAGATCGTGCTCGCCGGAACCGCCGCGGCATGCGTGGCGGGCTGCACCGCGGCAGAGTTCGTGTTCCACGTCAGATGGAGAAGCAGCGCCACCGTCACCACCAGTGCCGCGGTCGCCAGGGCGAGCGGCGCCGCGTACCCGCGCACACCGCTGCGCAGTCGGTTGCCGCTCGCCACTTCCGCCACCCTGGTCTCCTCGCACTCGCGATGGCCCAGGGTAGCTATTCCGACTCCTGCTCGGATAGGACCTGCACCTCACGGACGCCGTCGATCTCGGCGAGAGCCGCGACCAACGCCTCCGTCCTCGCTCCCCCGGCCACCTCCAGGATCAGTGCGGCGGTGCCGTCGACTTCCACGTCCTGAGGCCGGGCCTGCCGTATCGTCCACCCGCCGCTGGTGATCGACTCGATGATCTGCCGCAGTAATCCGTGCCCGTCGGCGTAGGTGACTTCGATCTGCGATTCGGAGACCTGCCCGGGCAACAGTCGCGACAGGGCCCGCAGTCCATACGCCGTCACGAAGTGCAGCGCGGTCACCACCACGGCCAGCAGCCACAGGCCGGCGCCGGCCGCCATGCCGATCGCTGCGGTCTCCCACACTGAGGCCGCAGTCGTGAGGCCGCGCACCGCACCCCGGCGCGTCAGAATGATGCCCGCTCCAAGGAAGCCGATGCCCGACACCACCTGAGCGGCCACTCGCGACGGATCGACGACCACTTCGTCCGAAAGCACATTCATGAATCCGTACTTGCTGATCAGCATGAACAGTGCGGCGGAAGTGCCCACGATCGCCTGAGTGCGGAGCCCGGCACTGCGCCCGCGAAGCTGTCTCTCAAGCCCGATCAGCGCGCTGAGGACAAACGCGAGTACCAGCTCACCCACTTGGGGCCAGCCCTGCTGCTCCAACGCGTCAGCGAGTGCCATCGTCGTTCGACGGTACTCCCGGAGCAAGCGCACCGGAGTGGCGCTGAGAGATTCTGCCGACTGGTTCCACGTGAAACCGGCATCGGCACTCCCCGCGACGTCGTTACGCCCTCAGCTCGAGTCGGCGTCAAGCTACGCTGAGCCGCACCGTCAGGGAGTTCGACGAAGGGGGTCGGCCGTGGCTATGCCGGCATTGGGGCGAGCACGCAGCAAGGGCGGCGAGGTCGCGACCATCGAGTTGTTCTTCGACCTCGTCTACGTATTCGCGTTCAGCCAACTCGCATCGTTTTTCGCCGAGCACCTCACCGGCCGCGGGACCGTCGAGGTGATCGTCATGTTCGGCGGAGTCTGGTGGGTGTGGAACTACACCGCGTGGGCCACCAACTTCGTCGACCCAGCCCGCATCCCCGTCCGGATCCTGCTGGTCGTCCTCATGCTGTTGAGCCTGGTGATGGCCGCGTCCATCCCTGAGGCGTTCGGCGACCGAGGACCCCAGTTCGCCATCGCGCTGGCTGCGATGCAGGTGGTCAGGCCGTTGTTCATCGCGATTGCGATGCGCGGACAGCAGATCGGCCGCAATTACGCGCATCTGCTCGCATGGTCCGCCGTGGCCGCCGCGGTGTGGGTGATCGGCGCGTTCTGCGAACCCGACACCCGGCTGATCGTCTGGATCGTCGCCCTCGCCATCGACGTCGCCGCCCCGCTCCTGCGCACCTGGCTGCCGCGGTTCGGCGGAATCGACATGCGGATGTGGGAATTGACGCCCGCACATCTCGTGGAACGTAATCGGCTGATCTTCATCATCGCGCTCGGCGAGACGGTCCTTTCCATCGGGCGCGAGTTCATGCACATGGAATCGAGCCTGTACTCATTCGTTGCACTGGGGGTGGCGTTCGCCGTCCCGGTCGCCTTCTGGTGGCTGTATTTCGCCCACCATTCGGAGCGCACCGAACGACGGCTCGAAGAGGCCGACGATCCGACCGCCCTCGCCCGCGGAGGCTTCGCATATGCGCACGCCATCCTGGTCGGCGGCGTGATCGTGACCGCCGTCGGCACCGAGAAGATGCTCGCGCATCCCCACGATGAGACGACCACCGTCTACGCGCTGCTCCTCGCCGGTGGCCCGGCGCTGTTCTACATCGGCCTCGCGCTCTTCGTGGCGTCGATCGGCGGCCTGGACCGCTTCGAATCGACTGTCACGGCGTCAACCCTCGCCGTCCTGGCGGCAATCGGCGTTGTCGCCGCATCGACAGGTATCGAGCTCCTCGTGCTGGCCGCGCTGGTCGCTGCGATCCTCGCCGCCGGAGTCGCCTCCGCGTCCTGGCATCACCGGAACGACGCCGCGGTCGCGAAGTCCTGAGGCATTCGCACCCTCCCGTTTCCGCCGGCTGGCAGTCGCCGCACCCCACGTTTCGCGCAACCGCGACCCGGGAACCCCGTGCCCCAGGACATTGAACGGACACGGAAGGGAAGGGACCCGATGGTCTCGATACCGGCTCGATTGACGATGGCCTCACTGCGCGCGACGAGGAGCAAGAAGTTCTATGCAGACCCGGCGGTGATGACCGAGCGCCTCCCCCGGCACCAGCGCAAGAGCATGACCACGCCGCCGTGGCTGCCCACGGTGCAGGTCTCTCTCGAACACGTCGGCGACATGCGCTGCTACCGCATCGAACCGCGCGACGGTGCAGGCGACACCCGCATACTGCACCTTCATGGCGGTGGCTTCGTCGAGGAGCCGCAGCGCCATCATTGGCGGTTCCTCGCGTGGCTGGCGCGGGCCGCCGACGCCTCTGTGATCATGCCTATCTATCCGCTCTGCCCATCGGCGGATCACCGCACGATCATCCCGGCGGTGGCCGATGCGGCGCACACCTATCTAGCAGGCGCACCCGGGCCCACTGTGCTCTCGGGTGACTCCGCAGGCGGCCGACTGGCTCTCGAACTGTGCTGCGGTGATCGGAGATTGCGAACCGAACCGGACGCCGTCGTACTGCTCTCGCCATGGATTGATCTCACGGTCTCGATGCCGGAAGCCGACGCGATCGACCCCGATGATCCGGAACTCGGGATCGCCGGTCTGCGTCAAGCGGGACGGTGGTTCGCCGGGAACGCGCCGCCCACCGACTTCGGGCCCGTCGACGGCGAGCGACTCTCGGCGCTGCCCCCGACGATCGTCTTCACGGGCACACGCGACGTCCTCAACCCGGATGCCCGCGATTTCGTCGGCCGGGCGCGATCAGCAGGCGCCACGATCAGCCTCAAGGAGCATCCGGGCATGTTCCACAACTGGATCATGCACAAGATCCCGGAGGCCAGTCGGGCGCGCAGGGAACTCGAGGCCTTCATTTCCGAACGTCTCGAAGACGGAGGGTCGCACCTGCGGGGACGATCCACGACCTCGAAGGGGTCGATGCAGTGACTGTCAACGTGGTGGTCCCGGGCCTCAGCGACCGGCAGCGAGCCGAACTCGAGGCACTGCCCGGCGCCGACCAGATGCGGTTCCACAGTCTCCTGGACGTCGAGACGCTCACCGCCGCGCCTCATTTCGACCTCGAGTCGCTGCTCGACCGAGCCCGCGAAGAACTCGCGACGCTGGGCCGGGTGGACGCCATCGTCGCCCACTGGGACTTTCCGACCAGCATCCTGGTGCCGATCCTGGCCATGGAGAACTCGATACCGTCGCCCAGTCTCAAGAGCTTCCTGACGTGCGAACACAAGTACTGGTCTCGATTGATGCAGGCCGAGGCAGTACCCGAGTGCGTCCCGGATTTCGCGGCGTTCGACCCCTTCGACGACGACCCGCTGAGCGGAATCGAGGTGGCATTCCCGTTCTGGGTGAAGCCGGTGAAGTCGCACTCATCGCAACTAGGCTTCGAAATCCACGACGCTGACGAGTTCTACGAGGCGGTGGCCCAGATCCGCCGCGAGATCACGGTGATCGGCGACGCCTTCAATCAGGCGTTGGGCATGGTCGACCTACCTCCGGAGATCGAGCGCTTCAGCGGCAACAGCTGTCTTGCCGAGCAGATCATCTCGGGACGGCAGGTGGCGCCCGAAGGCTCAATGTACCGAGGAGAATTCATCACCCACGGCGTCTTCGACATGCGCAAGAGCTCCAACGGTCTCACCTTCGACCGACTGGACTACCCGGCGGGCTCGGTGGGCGACGAACTCATCGCCCGGATGCTCGACGTGAGCGAACGTTACCTGCGACACATCGGGTTCGACAACGGTTGCTTCAACGTCGAATTCATGTGGGACGACGAGATCGACAAACTCTGGGTGATCGAGGTCAACACACGAATCTCGCAGTCGCACAGTGAGCTGTTCCTGCGGGTGGACGGCACGTCGAACCACGAGTACGCCATCGATGTGGCTCTCGGGCGACGGCCCGAACCCGGCTCTCGGCGCGGCCCGTACCGGATGGCGTCCAAGTGTCTGCTCGGCCGCGCCGACGACGGGGTCGTGACGTCGACGCCGACCCAGCACGATCTGGCACGGCTGCGCGCAGAGGAACCGGGATGCACAGTCGAGGTGGATGTGCAGCCGGGCGATCGTCTCAGCGAACTGCCCAACCAAGACCCCTACCGCTACGTCCTGGCGACGGTGTACGTCGGCGGTCAGGAGGTGGACGATCTGGAGCAGGCCTACGAGCGAGCGTCGGAACTCTTGCCGTTCACGTTCGAGTGACCTACGGGGAGGATAGAGCATGGAGGTTGTCACCGGTTCGACCGCCGCGTCGAAGTGATCGAGAACCTGTTCATCACGATGCATGACGGGACACGGCTCGCCGCCCGCGTGTGGATGCCGGAGGACGCGAACTCCGAACCGGTGCCCGCAGTGCTCGAGTACCTCCCGTACCGCAAGCGTGATGACACGCGTGAGCGTGACAGTCTGCATCACCCCTATATCGCCGGGCACGGATATGCGTCCGTGCGCGTCGACATCCGGGGCACCGGCGACTCCGACGGAGTGCTGCGGGACGAGTACCTGCCGAGCGAGCAGGAGGACGCCTGCGAAGTGATCGCCTGGCTCGCCGAGCAGCCCTGGTGCGACGGCAATGTCGGGATGATGGGCATCTCGTGGGGCGGTTTCAACAGCCTGCACGTTGCGGCGCGCCGACCACCGGCGCTGAGAGCGATCATCAGCGCATCCGCGACCGACGACCTCTACGTCGACAATATGCACTACATGGGCGGGTGCCTCCTCTCCGACAATCTCTCGGAGGCCACCGTCATGTTCGTCAATAACAGCCTCCCCCCGGATCCGGACATCGTCGGACCGCGGTGGCGCGAGATGTGGCGCGAACGACTGGAGGGCAGCGGTCTCTGGGCCGCGGAGTGGATCGAGCACCAGCATCGCGATGACTACTGGAAGCGCGCGTCCGTCTCGGAGGACTACTCACAGATCCAGGTGCCGGTGATGTCCGTCGGCGGCTGGGCCGACGGCTACACGAACGCCATCTTCCGCCTGCTGGAGAACCTCGACGTTCCGCGCAAGGGGCTCATCGGCCCGTGGGGTCATAAGTATCCGCACCTCGGTGTGCCCGGTCCGGCGATCGACTTCCTGAACGAGACCGTCCGGTGGTGGGATCACTGGCTCAAGGGCATCGACAACGGAGCGATGGACGGGCCGATGCTGCGGGCCTGGATGCAGGACAGCATCGCGCCGAACCCCGCGTACGACGAACGGCCGGGCCGCTGGGTCGGCGAGGACAGCTGGCCGTCGTCGCGCATCGACGATCACGAGTACGTACTCACTCGATACACGCTCGACGACTTCGTCGACAGCACCGAGGTGCGGCCGCGACCGTTGGCGATCCTGTCGCCGCTGTCGGTCGGTGGATCGGGCGGGAAGTGGGCGTCGTACGCCGCGACGCCGGACCTCCCCACCGACCAGCGCGACGAGGACGGCGGCGCACTCGTGTTCGAGACAGAGCCGATGGCACACGACATGGAGATCCTGGGGCGACCGACGTTGACCGCGGCGGTTGAGGCGGACAAGCCGGTCGCTCAGATCGCGGCCCGTCTCT
The DNA here is from genome assembly GCF_001578675.1 of Gordonia sp. QH-12. Taxonomy (NCBI): domain Bacteria; kingdom Bacillati; phylum Actinomycetota; class Actinomycetes; order Mycobacteriales; family Gordoniaceae; genus Gordonia; species Gordonia sp. QH-12. The sequence goes on along the minus strand of NZ_KQ969291.1, from coordinate 156,983 downwards.
CCGACATCGCCCCGAACGGAGAGGCCACCCGCATCACCTACGGTCTCTGCAATCTCACGCACCGGAATTCGAGCGCTGCGCCGGAGCCTCTGGAACCGGGAACCAAATACCGAATCGACGTCGAACTCAACGGACTGGCACAGCGTCTGCCCGCCGGGCACCGACTGCGGCTGTCGTTGTCCACCTCGTACTTCCCGCTCGCCTGGCCGCCGCCGGAGCCGGCGACCGTCACCGTCTACACCGGCGAATCCCGGCTCAGCGTCCCGGTGCGTCCTCCGCGTGACGCCGACGCCCTACTCAAGGACCTGGGTACGCCGAAGAGCGCGCCGCCGATGGCTCGCCGGAACCTGGAGTCGGGTCGGCACCATTGGCGCACCACCCGCGACCTCGCGTTCGGCACCACCACAGTCGAGATCGAAGACGATCAGGGAACCACCCTGATCGAGGAGACCGACACCGCGGTGACGCGGTCGGCCACCGAGTGGTTCGAGTACCGGAACAACGACGTGACATCCGCGCGCGGTACCACGCGCACGGTGCGGCGCGTCGAACGCGGCGACTGGCGTATCGAGGTGAAGACGCACACCGTGCTCTCTTCGACGAGCAACGAATTCATTCTGACCGCCGAACTCGATGCCTACGAGCTCGACGATCGAGGCTCTCGTCGGGTGTACGCGGAGAGCTGGGATCGGCGGATTCCGCGTCGTCTCGTTTGATCTTGCGTCGAGCGGTCGTCTCCGAAGGCCCGGGCCCGGCTGCGGAGCGGTCAGGTCACCAGTGTGCGGCCGCGGCGCCAGGCGTCGCGGAAGGCGATCGACAATCGTTCCTCCACGGTCTGATGGGCGCGCATACCCGCGACCACCTCCTGCTCGCCGGGTTCGAAGGTGTCGAGGCCGGTTCGACGCACGTCTCCTGAAGGGCCTGCCTGTCCCTGCAGTTGCGCGAGATAGCGATGGATCGCGGCGTCGGCCGCTCCGAGCCGTTGCAGTCCGAGGAGGATGCCGGCGGACCTCGTCGTGGCGTTCACTTCCGCCGCGGTGGCACGGCCGACCGCAGCGCTGCGCCACGTCGGCCGTATTCGCACGCAATCGGTCAATACCAGCGGGCCGAGCGCCGCAGCCGGTGCCGTCGGCAGGTAAGCCAGATAGCCCGTGTCGAGCCCGAACGATTCGAGTACTCCGTCGAACACTTCCCGCTGCGACGACGAACCCCGCGGAGACAACAACGAGCCCACCGCGAAATAGTCGGCGAACTCCCGCAGATCGGCCACCTCGGCGAGATACCCGTCCAGCGCGAGAAAGGCGTCGCCGCCGGACGAGTGTGCGGGCTCGGTGCTCGGCACCCCGCGCGTCGAACCCCGAGCGCCGCAATACCTCGATGAGACCTTCGTGAAGAATCGATCTTCGAGGAGCAGGCGAATCTTCGTCAGATGCCGGTCCGAACAACGTTCCGAGTCGACCCCGTGCCACCCGCGGTAGTGGAGTTCGTGAAGAACCACGAGCGCGAGCATCGCGTCGTCGGACCACGCTTCGGAGAGACACACGGTCCGGTCGTACGAGATGACCGCCGCTTCGCGGTTCCGCCGAAGACAGTCGATCACCACGTCGGAGACCGGGCCTCGAGCGGGCGGGAGCAGCGGGCGATCGACCGATGACGCGGCCCTCATCGGACTGACGTGATCGTCGTGGCGACGGCGGAGCCCGTCGACGTCGTGCGCAGACCGTTGTGAACGACCACGTCGCGATCGGCGAGGTGACCGGAGGTCAATCGGCGTCGAGCCGGCGATCCAGGAACCGATCCCGGTGCAGTAGAAGCCATATCGTCACTCCTGTCCACCTCGTCCCCGACACGGGGAACCTGGTGTCGGATACCCGACTGTGACGTGGATCAAACTCCGGGCCACAGGATGGTTGATCCCGGCCTCACGTGGGTATCCGTCCGGCATGAACAGCAGGCCGGACGCCGCGCGCAGAGATGCGGAGAAGCGCTGGGGCCACCCGAAGGACTTGAGGTCGCCGGCGCTGTTCCTCGGCGCCGTTGTGGTGATCGCATTGGGTGTACTGGTCGCCTTCGTGATCGGCGGCGCCCCGATCGGTTTGGCGGCCGCCGTCCCCGGAGTCCTGGGGGTGGGCGGCCTCGTCGCTCTGGCGATGGCCTTCCGTGCATACCGCCGTGGACGCAGCTGGGTGGAGTGGCAGGGCGTCGGTTGGCTGCTGCTGACCATGATGCTGCCGGCGCTGATCCTGCCTTTCATGGCCGCCTCGGCGCCCTGAACAACGGCTCGGGTGGATGATCGTGCCGGTGGAGTCGCTGTGCGGTACCGCTCGGTTGTCGCGCAGTTCGCCGGGATCCCGAGAATCTCCGAGACGTGGCCGAGGACTCCCACACCACTCGGTAGACGTGTGGTGATCCTGGCATCTCTCAGGAGTTCGGCGCACTCGACACCGCGAATTCCGGATGTGCAGTCTTCGCCCTGGGATGGTCACCCGTTGCCGGTGAGTGGTTCCACTGAGTCCGATCGTGCGGACCTACGGTGAAGCCGAACCGGCGGTTTATGAGAGGAAATGATGTCATCCAATTCACGCGAGGCGACGGCCACCATCATCGCGCAGAACGCCGCACTTCGAGAACGGCTTCCGTTCTCTGACACGCAGGATTTCGAGGACGCCAATCGCGGTCTGCTCGGCAAGCGCGTTCCGAATGCGATCAGGAACGCCGAGGGAACCGTGGTGTGGGACAACGACACCTACGACTTCCTGCAGGGCGAAGCCCCCGACACCGCGAATCCGAACCTGTGGCGACAGTCGCAGCTGAACTCGATCCAGGGCCTCTTCGAAGTCGTTCCTGGGATCTACCAGGTTCGCGGGTTCGATCTTTCCAACGTCACTTTCATCGAGGGCGACACCGGTGTTCTGGTCCTCGACCCGCTGGTGACCGAGGAGACGGCCGCGGCCGCACTGGAGTTGTACCGCGAACACCGCGGCGACCGGCCCGTCACCGGCGTGCTCTACACCCATCCGCACGTCGACCACTTCGGCGGTGTTCGCGGCATCGTGAGTCAGGAGGACGTGGACTCGGGCCGAGTTCCGGTCATCGCCCCCGAGCACTTCACCGAGCACGCCGCGTCGGAGAACGTCTACGCGGGCACTGCCATGGCCCGCCGATCTGCGTACATGTTCGGTGCAGCCCTCGCTCGCGGCCCCCAGGGCGCCATCGGAACCGGTCTGGCGCAGACCGTCGCCACCGGCAACATCACTCTGATCGCGCCGACACTCGACATCACCACCACCGGCCAGGAAGAAGTCGTCGACGGCGTCCGAATGGTCTTCCAGATGGCCCCGGGCACCGAGGCGCCGGCCGAGTTCCTGGTCTACTTCCCCGAGCACAAGGCGCTGTGCGCGGCCGAGGACGCCACCCACACGCTCCACAACCTGCTGACTCTGCGTGGCGCGCTGGTGCGTGACCCGCATGCGTGGGCCGGATACCTGACCGAGACCATCGACCTGTGGGGCGGCGAGGCCGAGGTGGTCTTCGCCTCTCATCACTGGCCGACGTGGGGCAACGAGCGCGTGGTCAAGTTCCTCTCCGAGCAGCGCGACCTCTACGCCTACCTGCACGACCAGTCGCTGCGGCTGATCAACCAGGGCTGGACCGGAATCGAGATCGCCGAGCACCTCGAACTCCCGCCCGTGCTGGAGAACGCCTGGCATGCGCGCGGCTACTACGGCTCGGTGAGCCACAATCTCAAGGCGATCTACCAGCGATACATGGGCTGGTACGACGGCAACCCGGCCCACCTCTGGCAGCATCCGCCGGTCGCGCAGGGCAAGCGCTACGTCAAGCTCGCGGGCGGCGCCGATGCGGCCGTAGCGAACGCCCAGGCGGCCTTCGACGAAGGCGACTTCCGATGGGCCGCGGAGGTCCTCAGTCACGTCGTGTTCGCCGAGCCCGACCACGCCGGGGCCCGCACCCTCCTGGCCGATACCTTCGAGCAGCTCGGCTACGGATGCGAGAACGGCGTGTGGCGCAACATCTACCTGTCCGGCGCCACCGAGCTCCGCGAAGGCAAGTTCGGCACGCCGACCGTCTCGGCGTCGCCCGACGTGATCTCCGCGCTCACCCCTGAGATGCTCTTCGACGCTGTCGCGATCCAGATCAACGGTCCGCGCGCGTGGGAACTGAAGCTGAGCATCGACGTCGTGCTCACCGACGCCGACGTTCGCTACCGGCTCCGGCTGTCCAACGGCGCCCTGACCTACAGTTCCGCACCCCAGAGCGGTGACGCGGAGCTGACGATCACGACCACGAAGCAGGCGCTTCCGGTGCTCGCCACCGGAGCCCTCTCCGCCGACCGTCTCACCGAGGCGGGCATCGAACTCAGCGGTGACACGACGGTGCTGGAACGACTCGCCTCGGTCATCGATCCGGGCGACCCCGACTTCTCCATCGTCACGCCCTGATCCAACGCGGGGCGTTTGACCACGTCACTCCGGAGCAGTCACGAAAGCGGCGCGAGCGTGCAGGTGCACGCACAGGACTGCCCGCCTCCGCGTGCGGAGGTGGGCAGTCCTGGCAGTCTTGTGCGTGCTGCGACCAAGAGGATTCGCCCTACCGGTCTTGGGTCTCAAGCCATCGGGTGGTTAAAGGTCTCGGGCGTTTCCGGCCCGGAAGGCCACACCTGAACCCCCCGGAAAAGCAATGAGTCGCGACATCGTGTGTAAACGATGTCGCGACTCATCACAACTGTGGGCGAAGGGGGACTTGAACCCCCACGTCCCGAAGGACACTGGCACCTGAAGCCAGCGCGTCTGCCATTCCGCCACTCGCCCGTGGCTGGTCGATCGAACGACCGGCGTCCGTGTGGACTTGAAAAAGATAGCACGCACACCCGGCCAAATGAAAAACCACGCCTCCACAGAGGTGATGACCTGCGACGACGCACATTGGCGCCCGCCTGCCCCACCTGTTACTCCTGTGACGCCCGGTACAGGAGTCATTCACGAGTCTCCGTCATGTCTTTCCGGCCGGTAACATGTTGAGACAAGGTATGCACGTCGACACGCCAACCGAGGGAAAGGGCACGAGATCTCGTGGGTTTCTTTGACCGGATCGAGCGCAAGCTCGAGTCCGCCGTGGACGGCGGGTTCGCCCGGGTCTTCGGCGGCAAGGTCGCACCGCAGGAGATCGAGCACGCCCTGCAGCGGGAGGCCGAGACCTCGGCCGAAGACCTGGGCGACGGCGCGACCTTGGTGGCCAACAGCTACGTGGTGACGCTGAGCGACTCGGATCTTGATCACGTCGCAACCGAGTACGAACTGAACCGGAAGATCTTCTCGCGCCATTTGGAGGACTTCATCCGGGACAATGGGTGGCAGACTTACGGGTCTGTCGTCGTAGAGTTCGAACAAGCGCCGTCGTTGCACACCGGTCAGTTCCACACTCGTGGCGTCGTCGACCCCGACGTCGCGCCACGACCACTGGCACAGCGCCGTGCGCCGGCGGAGCAGCAGCCGACATACCGACCTGAAAGTCTCGACCGAGGAGCCCGAGCCATGACAAATCCCCCCGGAAACGACCAGGGCGGCCAGAACTACGGCTACGCCCCGCAGGGCGATCCGAACTACCCGCAGTACGACTACAACCAGCAGGGCGGGTATCCGCAGCAGGGTCAGGAACCGCAGCAGCCGTACGGCCAGCAGCCGCAGTACGACCAGGGCGGCGGCTACGACCAGCAGGCATACGGACAGCAGCAGGCGCAGCAGTACCCGCCGCAGCAGCCGGCCGATCAGGGCTACAGCCAGCAGTACGACTACAACCAGCAGCCCGGCTACGACCAGCAGTACGCCCAGCAGCCCCAGTACGACCAGCAGGGTTACGACCAGGGCCAGCAGGGTTACGACCAGGGCCAGCAGGGTTACGGCCAGCAGCCGCAGTACGACCAGGGCGGCTACGACCAGCAGTACGCGCAGCCGGGCTACGGCCAGCCGCAGTACGGACAGCCCGCGTACGACCAGCAGTACGCTCCGCAGCAGCCGCCCTACGAGCAGCAGGGGTACGCTCCGGCCGCCTACGGTCAGCCGGCCGGCTACGCGCCGTCGGCCATCACCCTCGTGCTGGAGGACGGCAGCAACCGCACCTTCTCCCTGCGGCAGGGCTCCAATGTGGTCGGCCGCGGTCAGGACGCGCAGTTCCGCCTGCCCGACACCGGCGTCTCGCGCCGCCATGTCGAGATCCGCTGGGACGGTCAGACCGCCATGCTGACCGACCTCAACTCGACGAACGGAACCACCGTCAACGACCTGCAGGTCAGCAGCTGGGAGCTCGCCGACGGCGACCGCATCCGGCTCGGCCACTCGGACATCACCGTCCGGTTCCAGTAGTAGTTTCCGCATAAGATGCTCATCGGGTGACTGCACGGTCACCCGACCGTTGAATGCATCCGGGGGTACGAGGAACCGGATACCCGTCTGTGAGGGAGGTGATGGGAGTAGATGCAGGGCATCCTGCTGCAGGTGATCCGATTCGGATTCCTCATCCTGCTCTGGCTTTTCGTGTACGCCATCATCCGGGCGATGCGCGCCGATCTGGCCGCGGCCGGTGGCGCACGGATGCCGTTGACCTCCGGACGAGCCGAGCGCAAGCAGCGGGCCGCGCGATCCCGCGGTACCGCGCGCTATCTGGTGGTGACGGCGGGCGCTCTCGCCAACACCCGCATCACCCTCGGCACGCAACCGGTCCTGATCGGGCGGGCCGACGATTCCACGCTGGTTCTCACCGACGATTACGCCTCAGAGCGTCATGCGCGCATCTCTCCGCGCGGTGACGACTGGTATGTCGAAGACCTCGGTTCGACGAACGGCACGTACCTCGACCGTGCCAAGGTGACCACCGCCGTCCGCGCTCCGATCAACACACCGATCCGGGTCGGCAAGACCGTGATTGAGTTACGCCCGTGACCCTAGTGCTGCGCTACATCGCGCGGAGCGACCGCGGCCTGGTCCGCTCGAACAACGAAGACTCCGTCTACGCCGGCGCGCGACTCCTCGCGCTCGCCGACGGCATGGGCGGTCACGCGGCGGGCGAGGTCGCCAGCCAACTGGTGATCCAGGCGCTGCGACCGCTCGACAACGACGAGCCCGGCGGCGATCTCCTGTCGGCACTCGAACGCGCCACCGCCGACGGCAACGCGGCCATCGCCGAGCAAGTCGCCAAGCAACCCGAACTCGACGGCATGGGCACCACGCTCACCGCCATCCTCTTCGCCGGCAGCCGGATCGGCCTGTGCCATGTCGGCGACTCCCGCGGCTACCTGTACCGCGACGGCCAGCTGAGCCAGATCACGCGTGACGACACCTTCGTCCAGAGTCTGGTCGACGAGGGCCGGATCACCCCCGAGCAGGCTCACAGCCACCCGCAGCGCTCCCTGATCATGCGCGCCCTGACGGGGCAGGCCGTGGAACCGACACTCATCATGCGCGAAGCCCGGGCCGGCGACCGCTACCTGCTCTGCAGCGACGGGCTGTCGGACGTCGTCAGCGAAGAGACGCTGGCCGATACCCTCGGTTCCATCGAAGACCACAAGGCCTGCGCCGACCGGCTGATCGAGCTGGCACTGCGCAGCGGCGGTCCGGACAACGTGACCGTCGTGGTGGCCGACGTCGTCGACGACGAGTACGGCGACTCGACGCCGATCGTCGGCGGCGCCGCGGGCGAGGACGATTCCGCGGGATACGTCCCCAATCCGGCCACGGCGGCCGGTCGCGCGGCCGCCCTCCGCCCGCCCGCACCCGCACCGGCGCGCCCGACCATCACCGCCACCGAACCCGAGCCCGCCAAGAAGGCGAGCTGGCGCTGGCCGGTCCTCATCATCGCGGTCCTCGCGATCATCGGACTTCTGGTGACCGCGTTCTTCGTGGTGCGGTCGAAGGCGATGGCGAGCACCTTCGTCACCGCGGTCGACGGCAACGTCGAGATCTACTCCGGAACCCCCGACAACCTGCTGTTCTTCACAGTGCGGGCGCCGAAGGAGCGGGTCTGCGTCGACGACCTGACCGCCGACTCGCCGACCGTCCGGTTCCAGCCGTCCGACTCGACCGCGTCGTGCACGCCGATGAAGGTCGACGACCTCACCGGTATCGGCCGCAGCGCCGTGACCTCCAACAGCATCAAGAACAACTCACTCGAGAGCACCCGGGACCGCGTCCGCGGACTCGAGTTCCTGCCCAAGTGCGCACCGCCCGAGCCGCCGGCGACTCCCAAGCCCGAAGCACCCAAGCCGGGCGAGCCGCGGTCGGAGACGCCCAGGCCCGAGACGTCGAAGCCGGAGGCCCCGAAACCCAGCGGTGCGCCGAAGTCCGGTGAGACCTCGTCTGCGCCCATTCCTACGGTCGGTGCGGACGGCCACAACACCTGCAGGAGCGACGGATGACGTCGGCTCCACCTGTCCACGCACCTCCCGCTCCGCGGCCCAAGAGCGCGGGACGGCGCACCGAGCTGGTGCTGCTCTCGTTCGCGGTCTTCGTGGTCTTCGCGGCGCTGTTGACGGTTCAGGCCGCGCAGGACCAGACCCTCAGCTGGGATCTGGTCAAGTACGTCGCGGCCTTCATCGCGCTCTTCGGCGTCGCGCACCTGGCGATCCGCCGGTTCGCTCCCTACGCCGATCCGCTGCTGCTGCCGTGCGTGGCCCTGCTCAACGGCCTCGGCCTGGTGATGATCCACCGTCTGGACCTGGGATCGTCACGGCACGACGAAGTCGTCAAGGCCGACGAGGTGACCCACAACGCCGACCAGCAGTTGCTGTGGGCGGTCCTCGGCATCGTCGCGTTCTGCGTCACCCTGATGGTGGTGCGCGACCATCGGACGCTGTCGCGCTACGCGTACACCCTGGGTGTCAGCGGGCTGATCTTCCTCGCCATCCCGGCGATCCTGCCCGCGTCGATGGCCGAGGTCAACGGCTCGCGGAACTGGATCATCCTCCCGGGGTTCAGCATCCAGCCGGGTGAGTTCTCGAAGATCCTCATCATCATCTTCAGCGCGGCGTTCCTGGTGTCCCGGCGCGACCTGTTCACCACTGCGGGCAAGCAGTTCGCCGGCATCGACTTCCCCCGCCTGCGCGACCTCGGTCCGCTGCTGGCGGCGTGGGTGATCGCGATCGGCGTCCTCGCGCTCGAGAACGACCTCGGCACGCCGCTGCTGATCTTCGCGACGGTGCTGACGATGCTGTACATCGCCACCTCGCGGGTGAGCTGGCTGATGCTGGGCGTCACGCTGTTCGCCCTCGGCGCCACGGTGGCCTACCAGCTGTTCGAGCACCTCCGGATCCGCGTCTCCATCTGGCAGGACCCGTTCGCGCAGTACGACACGTACGGATACCAGATCGCGCAGAGCCTGTTCGGCTTCGCGACGGGCGGCATGTTCGGCACCGGACTCGGTTCCGGGCGTCCCAACATCGTGCCGTTCGCCAACACCGACTTCATCCTGACCTCGTTCGGCGAGGAACTCGGACTGGTCGGCGTGGCGGCGATCCTGATGCTCTACCTGATCGTCACGATCCGCGGACTCCGCGCGGCAGTCGCCGTCCGCGACAGCTTCGGCAAGTTGCTCGCCGCCGGCCTGAGCTTCACGATCGTCTTCCAGGTCTTCGTCGTCCTGGGCGGCGTCTCCAAGCTGATCCCGCTCACCGGTCTGACGACGCCGTTCCTGGCCTACGGCGGCTCGTCGCTGCTGGCGAACTACATCCTCCTGGCACTGCTGATCCGGGTCTCGAACGCCTCGCGCGAGCCCGACGTTCCGAAGCCGCGCCCGAGCCGTCCGGTCGACGCGATGGCCACCCGGGCGGTGCGTCGCCAGTGAACCGTCCCATTCAGAAGGTCGCCATCGCCTGCATCGTCATGATCGTGGCCCTGCTCGCCAACGTGACCTACGTGCAGGTCTTCAAGGCCGACAAGCTCCGCACCGACACGCGCAACTCACGTGTCCTGCTCGACGAGTACGCGCGTCAGCGCGGCGTGATCGTGGCCGCGGACGGCACAGTGCTCGCGGAATCGGTCCCCACCGACAACCGCTTCAAGTACCTGCGCCAGTACCCGAACGATCCGACGACGTTCGCCCCGGTCACCGGCTACTTCTCGTTCGTGTACCGGGCCGACCGCGGCATCGAGTACGCCGAGGACTCGATCCTCAACGGCAACGACGACCGCCTCTTCACCCAGCGGTTCATGGACATGTTCTCCGGCCGCGATCCGCGCGGCGGCAACGTCGTGACGACCATCGACCCGAAGCTGCAGCGAGTGGCCTACCGCGAACTCACCGACGCCGGCTGCGAGGGGCCGTGCCGCGGCGCGGTGGTCGCGCTCGAACCGAGCACCGGCAAGATCCTCGCGCTCGCGTCCACTCCCAGCTACGACCCGAACGCGCTGGCCACCCAGGACTTCAGCAAGGCCGAGAAGGCGTGGGAGAAGTTCAACGCGGAGGGGAACGACGATCCGCTGACCAACCGTGCGATCAACGCGCTGTATCCGCCGGGTTCGACCTTCAAAGTGGTCACCACTGCGACCGCGCTCAAGGCCGGGGTGTCGCCGGACGCACGGCTGACCTCGTCGTCGGTCATCACGCTTCCCGACAGCACCGCGACCCTCTCGAACGACAGCGGCAGCACGTGTCCCGGCGCCTCGAACGGCACGGTGACCCTGACGCAGGCCTTCGAGTACTCGTGCAACACCGCCTTCGCCCAGCTGATGACCGAGAAGGTGCCGGGTGACGCGTCGGAGGAGTTCACCGCCACGGCCAAGCAGTTCGGCGTCGGCGAGGATCCCCCTGGGATTCCGATGGACGTCGCGAAGTCGACCGTCGGCGACATCGGCGACGATCGGGCCGCGCTGGCGCAGTCGGCGATCGGACAGCGCGATGTGCGGCTGACCGTCCTGGAGAACGCGGAGATCGCCGCGACCGTCGCCAACGGCGGCGTCCGCATGCGCCCGTATCTCGTCGACAAGCTGCAGACCGCCGACCTGCGGACCATCTCCACCACGGCGCCGTCGGCGTTCAACCGGCCGCTGACGGCCGAGGAGGCCGATCAGATCACCGACATGATGGTGAAGTCGGAGCAGCACACGTCCGGCGCCCAGGCGGGCATCGCGTCCAAGACGGGCACCGCAGAGCATTCGGACACGGCCGGCGGAGGTGAGACGCCGTACGCCTGGTACATCGCGTTCTCGCCGAGTTCGAACGCACGGATCGCGGTCGCGGTCATCATTGAAAACGGCAATAGGGGACAGAATTCGTACGGCGGCCTCGCAGCGGCCCCGATCGGACGCGCTGTCATCAACGCATACGCGGGAGGTGCTCGATGAGCCTGCAGAACGGCACCATCATCGCCGACCGGTACCGACTGGTCCGGTTGATCGCCACTGGTGGCATGGGCCAGGTCTGGGAAGCCCTGGACACACGTCTCGGCCGCCGGGTGGCGGTCAAGGTGCTCAAGGCCGAGTACTCCAACGATTCGGAGTTCCTCGGCCGGTTCCGCACCGAAGCGCAGACCACCGCGCGGCTCAACGATCCGGGCATCGCCAACGTCTTCGACTACGGCGAGACCCCCGATCGCAACGGCGGCGACCCGCTGGCCTACCTGGTGATGGAACTCGTCGACGGTGAGCCGCTGAACTCGGTGATCGCCCGGATGGGCCACCTCTCGCTGCCGCACACCCTCGACATGCTGGAGCAGACCGGCCGCGCACTGCAGGCCGCGCACACGGCGGGTCTCGTGCACCGCGACGTGAAGCCGGGCAACATCCTCATCACGCCCACCGGTCAGGTCAAGATCACCGACTTCGGCATCGCCAAGGCGGTCGACGCCGCGCCCGTCACCCAGACGGGCATGGTGATGGGCACCGCCCAGTACATCTCTCCGGAGCAGGCCACCGGGGGCGAGGCGACCGCCGCATCGGACGTGTACTCGCTCGGCGTAGTGGGATACGAGGCGCTCACCGGCCGCAGGCCCTTCCTGGGCGACGGTGCCATCACCGTCGCGATGAAGCACATTCAGGAGCCTCCGCCGCCGCTGCCGCAGAACCTGCCGGCACCGGTGCGTGAACTCATCGAGATCACGCTGTCGAAGGACCCCGCGCAGCGGTATGCGACCGGCGGCGAGTTCGCCGACGCCGTCGCCGCGGTCCGCGCGGGCAACCGTCCGCCGATTCCCCGGAGCGCTCTCGGCGCCGCCGGAGTCGCCGCCGCTGCCGCGGCACCGCGCCCGTCGACCCGTGCGATGACTTCGCCCGGCCTGCAGCAGCCGCCGCAGACCGGCGTCTCGACGGCCGCCACGCCGGTCGACGACGGCGGATGGAGCACCACGCACAAGGTGCTCACGGCGGTGGCCGCACTGCTGCTGCTCGCAGCCATCGCGCTCGTCGCCTACTGGCTCACCACCAGCCCTCGCACGCCCACCGCACCGACGCCCTCGTCTTCGCACGTCACCACCACGGTGACCGAGCGGGAGACCACGACCGACGAGACCACAACCCGGACTCGTGAGACGACGTCGGACACGCCCACGACCACCACCACCGAGGAGCCCACCACCACCGAGGAGCCGACGACGACCTCCGAGGAGCCGACGACGGAGGAGCCGACGACGCGGCCGTTGTTCCCCCCGATCACGATTCCGGGCCTGCCCGGCGGCGGGGGGTGAGCGATCATGATCGATCCGCACTATCTCTCTGACCGCTACGAGCTGGGTGAGACACTCGGTTTCGGCGGTATGTCCGAGGTGCAGTTCGCGCGCGACCTGCTGCTGCACCGTGACGTGGCCATCAAGGTCCTGCGTGCCGATCTCGCCCGGGACCCCACGTTCTATCTGCGGTTCCGCCGCGAAGCGCAGAACGCCGCGAAGCTGAACCACCCGAGCATCGTGCAGGTCTTCGACACCGGCGAAGCGGAGACCGACGAGGGCCCGCTGCCGTTCATCGTCATGGAGTACGTGGAGGGTGAGACTCTGCGGGATCTGCTGCGCTCGTCGGGACACATCGCGCAGAAGCAGGCGATGACCTGGATGGCCGACGTGGCCGCGGCCATGGACTTCTCGCACCGGAACAACATCGTCCACCGCGACATGAAGCCGGCCAACGTGATGATCGACCGCACGGGCGCGGTGAAAGTGATGGACTTCGGCATCGCCCGCGCCATGGACGATACGTCGGCGACCATGACGCAGACGTCCGCGGTGATGGGGACGGCGCAGTACCTCTCGCCCGAGCAGGCGCGCGGCATCAAGGTCGATCCCCGCAGCGACATCTACTCGATGGGCTGCGTGCTGTTCGAACTCGTCACCGGAGAACCGCCGTTCACCGGTGACTCGCCGATCGCCGTCGCCCACCAGCACGTGCACGAGGATCCGCGGCGCCCGTCGTCGATCCGGCCGGAGATCACCCCCGAACTCGATTCGGTGATCATGAAGGCGATGAGCAAGAACCCGGCCAACCGGTACCAGACCGCGGCCGATTTCCGCGCCGACCTCATCAAGGTCCTCGCCGGCGGCAAACCGTCCGCGCCGATGCTGCTGACCGACGAGGAGCAGACCGCCCTCATCGAGTCGCCGCGCCTCGCGGTGCGCAACGAGACCCTGCCCAGCCGTCGCGGAACCGGAGACGGCGGCGATGAGGAGGAGACCGGAGGACGCGGCGGTCTGCTGCGGCGCGGGCGCGTGCAGGTGGCGATCGCTATCGCTGCGATCGTCGTGCTCCTGATCAGTCTGTTCGCGTGGTCGCCGTGGAAGACCACGGCGCCGCTCATCGCCGTTCCGAAAGTCGCCGGCCTGGCCGCCGACGCCGCACAGGCGAACCTGGAGCAGGCCGGCTTCACGGTGAAGCGGACCGAGGAGGCCAGCACCGACATCGCGGCGGGCCTGGCCACCCGGACGGCGCCCGGCGACGACGTCCCGACCCCCAAGGGCTCCGAGGTGACGCTGTACATCTCGTCCGGGCCCCAGCGACAGCCCATCCCCGATCTGCGCGGCAAATCCGCCGACGAGGCCACCGAAGCTCTCAAGGTGCTCGGATTCACCGAGGTGAAGACGCAGAACTCCGAATCCACGGTCGCGCTCAAGGACAAGGTGGTCCGGACCAATCCGCGCACGGGCATTCCCGCGGCGGTGAACGCACCGGTGATCCTGTACATCGGTACCGGCCCCAAGGAGGTCACCCTTCCGGACCTGCGCGGCCAGACTTCCGGCCAGGCCCAGAACGTGCTCGACCAGCTCCAACTGGAGATGAAGACCGTGCAGGTCGATTCCGAGCTTCCGGCGGGACAGGTGGTCAGCACCTCGCCCAACCCCGGAGCGACGGTGGAGGTCGGCAGCGTGATCCAGGTTCAGGTCTCGCGCGGCAACATGTTCGTGATGCCGGATCTGCGCGGCAAGAGTCTCGAGGACGCCCAGCGGGCGCTCGAGGACGCGGGCTGGGAGCCGAACACTCTCAGCTCCAGCGAGCGCGGCGTCGGTCTCGCCAGCAAGGACGACGGCAAGGTCATCTCGCAGAGCCCGGCCGCGGGCAGCAAGCTGCGCAAGAACGCGACGGTGTCGGTGGTCATCGGCCGGGCGAGCCTGCTCCCCGGCTGACCGGGACGCCGGCTACTCGGCGCCGGCCAGCGCCTTCGCCATCTGATCTTCGAGTTCGGCGACCCTGCCCTCGGGAACTGTGAGGCCGCAGATCCGGAGCCAGTTCGCCAGCATCCGGTGACCGCCCTGCGTCAGCACGCTCTCCGGGTGGAACTGCGCTCCGTGGATCGGCAGCTCCCGGTGCCGCATCGCCATGACGATGCCGGTCTCGGTGCGGCCGGTCACCTCCAGTTCGTCCGGGATCGTCTCCGGTGCCACCGTCAGCGAGTGGTACCGGGTCGCGACGAAGGGCTGCGGCAGTCCCTCCAGCACACCCACGCCGTCGTGCAAGACGAGCGAGGTCTTGCCGTGAAGGAGTTCGGGTGCCCGGGTGACGGTGGCGCCGAACGCCTCCCCGATCGCCTGGTGGCCGAGGCAGACGCCCAGGATCGGGGTGCCCGCGGCAGCCGCGACCGGAATGATCGGCTCGGTGGCACCCGCACGGTCGGGGGTTCCGGGCCCGGGGCTCAGCAGGATTCCGTCGAATTCGCCGACCACCTTCTGCAGGTCGGCCAGCTGCTCGTCGTCGTTGCGCCACACGACGGCATCCACACCCAGCTGACCCAGATACTGGACCAGGTTGTAGACGAAGCTGTCGTAGTTGTCGATGACGAGGATGCGCACGTCGTCCAGATTAACGGGTTCCCCACCTGGGCTTCGACTCAGTTACCGTAGACATATGCCTAAGTCAAAAGTCCGGAAGAAGACCGACTACACCATCAACACCGCGAGCCGCACTCCGGTGAAGGTGAAGGCGGGACCGTCCGGCCTCTGGTACCAGATCGTCATGTTCGGCCTGATGCTCATCGGTCTGGTCTGGTTGATGGTGTACTACCTCGGCGCGTCGACGGCGAAGTACTCGGCGCTCGACTGGATGACCTCGCTCGGCCCGTGGAACATGCTGATCGGATTCGGCTTCATGGTCGTCGGCCTGTTGATGACCATGGGTTGGCGCTGACCGCTGCCGAAACGACGAAGTCCCAGGTCGCGACTGCCGCTGCCGAAATGACACACATGTTATTCATCCCCACTGTGGATAGATCCTGTGGATAACAACGACTTGGCTGTGCATGAACAGTGGGCGACGCCGCTTCCCGCCGCCCTCGCACTCGTGGGAGCGGGCATCGCGCTGGGCGCCGCGGCGGCCGCGTCTTACGCCGAACCGCCCGCGATGGTCTTCATCGGGCTGGCCGCGGTGGCGTTGATCGTCTCCGGCGCGGTCTCCCTGCTCCGCAGCCCGCGGCTGGTCCTGCTCGACGGTCCGGAGTTGGAAGTGCGAACGCTCCGGGGAACCGTCCGCCTCGGATCAGGCGATATCGCCGCGGTGTCGGTGCTGACCACGCGGCGGATCGTGGGACGCAGCCGCCAACTGGTGATCGACCTGCCGGACGACCGCCTGCTGGTGTTCGGCCGGTGGGATCTCGGCGAGGAGCCGGCAGCCGTGGCCGAGAAGCTGCGCGCCGCGGGCCTGCCGGTGAAGGACTCGACGAACTGAGAACCGAAGCGCTCAGCCGATGGCTGCGGCGAACCCGGTTCCGATCGCCAGCGCGATCACGAGAAGCGCCGCGAGACCGATCCACCCGACGCGCGTTACCTGCTGATACGTCCGCTTCTCGGGCGGCAGTACCTTGACCGGGAGCCAGATGATCGCGGCCGCGCTCGCCGCTCCGAAGACGAAACCGCCCAAGTGCGCCCAGATCGAGATACCCGGAATGCTGAGCGAGAGCACCACGTTCAGCACGATCACCGTGATCAGCGTGGTCGCGGGCAGTTTGAGCCGGATGACGACGATCAGCAGCGCACCCAGAAGGCCGTAGATCGCACCCGACGCGCCGGCGGTCGCAGCGAGTTCCGGACCCAGCGCCACCACCGCCGCACTGCCGCCGAAGAGGCCGATCAGGTAGACCGCGAGATAGCGGGCCGGACCGAGGACGCGTTCGAGATCGGCGCCGATCAGGTACAGCGAGATCATGTTCATCGCCACATGCAGGATCGACCAGTGCAGAAAGCCGGAAGTCAGCAGTCGCCAGTACTCGTTCTCGAGACCGAGTCCGGTGACCAGGGCGCCCTGCTGCATGATGCTCGACTTCAGGAGCAGGTTCGACGTCCCGCCCGCCTGCAGCACCACAGCGATGAACGCCGCCAGATTCACCGCGATGAGACCGTACGTGACGATCGGTCTGCGGGCGGCGGCCGAGGCGTCGACGACGGGAGCGTCGGTCCGTACACGGGCGGTGGCGTTGGCCGCGTTCACACAGTCGACGCAGTGCTGCCCGACGGAGGCGGGCCGGAGGCAGTCCGGACAGGCCGACCGCCCGCAGCGTGTGCAGGACAGCGCTGTCGGGCGGTCGGGGTGCCGGTAACAGGTCTGGGTCAAGTTCAGCTGAGCTCGACGCTCTCGATCACGACGGCGTCGACCGGACGGTCCATGCGGTCGGTCGCGGTCGTCGCGATCGCGTCGACGACGGCCTGCGACGCCGGGTCCTTGACCTCGCCGAAGATGGTGTGGCGACGGTTCAGGTGCGGGGTCGGGCCGACGGTGATGAAGAACTGCGAGCCGTTGGTGCCGGGTCCCGCGTTGGCCATCGCGAGCAGGTACGGGCGGTCGAACTGGAGCTCCGGGTGGAACTCGTCCTTGAACTGGTAGCCCGGGCCGCCGCGGCCGGTGCCGGTCGGGTCGCCGCCCTGGATCATGAATCCGTCGATCACACGGTGGAAGACGGCGCCGTCGTAGAACGGCCCGCTGGTGCCGCCCTTCGCGTTCTGGGTGGAGTACTCCTTGGAGCCGTCGGCCAGCCCGACGAAGTTCTCGACGGTCACGGGCGCGTGGTTCGGGAAGAGTTCGATGACGATGTCGCCGCGATTGGTGTGCAGGGTCGCGGTCTTGTTCTGCTCACTCACACGCTCCATGAAACCACGTCGGCGCCGACCGTGACCGGCAGTGGCGTGCACCGGGTGCCTCCTGGCACGCTGGACGGATGCCGAACAAACTCCTGGTCGCCCTCGCCTCCACGCTGCTTCTACTGCTGACCGCCATCACCGTGGTGCTGCGTCGGTCGCGGACCGCGCATCCGCCCGTCGCCGCCGCGGTACCGCGTATCGAAGACGTGCGCGGGAGCGGTGACTGACCGCCGACAGGTAATTTGTAGATCGTGACTTCCGACGACTCGCGCGATCAGAGCCCGAATCCCGCTCCGGGACCGGGTTCGACGCCCCCGGCACCGCCGACCCCGCAGCCCGGCCGGCAGGCCGCGCCGTGGGAGAAGCCGCCGGTCGCCCCCAGCACGGCACCCGGGCAGCGACCCGCTCCCGCCGGCCCGCCGAGGCGGCCGAGTCACGCAAACGCACCGACCCCCACTCCGCAGGCGCCCACGCCACCGCCGACGGTCCGGCCCACCGGCGGTCCGGCGCCGTCGGCGGCCCGGCCGGGAGGTCCGTCTCCCAGCGCGGCAAAGCCCCGCCCGGGCAGCGTTCCCCCGCCTCCGGCGCAGCAACGGCCGGCGGGCTCTCCGCCGCCGAACAGCCCTGTTCCCCCCACCGGCGGTCAACGCCCCGGTGCGGGACCCGCACTCGCTTACTCGGCGGTCGGTGATCAGCAGCGACCCGACCCCACCACCGCCCTTCCGGCGGCCGGCGCGCCCGCACCGGCCAAGCCGTCGCCCGTCACCGACAAGGACTCCCAGCCCGTGACCAACGCATCGACCGCTCGATCGTCAGTCGCCGCCCCGTTGAACTGGAACGCGGTGATCGCCTTCGTCCTGTCCGCGATCGGTCTGCTGTCGCCGGTCGGCATCTGGCTGGGCTACAAGACCCGCAGGCAGATCGATGCGAAGCGGCAGCTCGGCCGCGAGTTCGCGACCGCCGCCATCATCATCGGATGGCTGTGGATCGTCTTCGTGGTCCTGGGCCTGCTCGCGTACCTGTGGATTCTGATCTGACTCAGACTCGCTTCAAGTGAGTCGCGAAGAAGCGGTCGAACGCTGCCCACTGGGCGGCGTCCATGTCGGTGTGTGAGCCGTTGCCCACCACCATTCGGTAATCGACTCGATTGAGTGCGAAGTCCGCCGCGAGCTTGGCGTGCAGCGGTGACGGCACGGTGGTGTCCCGAGTGTTGAGCAGGAGCAGTATCGGCGCGTCGTATTCCGACACCGGCACCGCCATGTACTTCATCAGCGCGGGTGCCAGCGGCCCGGTGCCCAGCGGCCGCGACAGCAGCGAACCGAAGGCGATCCCCGGGTCGACGGCCGGACCGTCGCATGTCCGGCCGACCTGATCGACGAGCGCCTCCCCCTTCGGGGTGAGATAGGTGTTCACGTCCGCAGCGGGGTCGGCCGCTCGCAGGCCCGCGAGAATCGCGAGCAGGAAGTTGTACGAGCCGTTCAGCGGTGTCGGCATCGCCGGGATGTACGGGCCGAGGAAGGGCATGACCTTCTCGACGTCCGACTCCGGATCGAGGGAGACGGTGCCGCGGAAGTCCGTGCGCGGGCCGTACCACCGCTGTCGATGCGCGGTCGCCAGTGCGGCCCGGCCACCCTGCGAATCGCCCGTCACGGCCCAGCGGTTCGAGAGCGTGGGTTCGACGCTGCGGGCCGCGCGCAGCATGTCGATGGTCGCGGCGGACTCACTGCGAGTGTTCAGGTAGGGGTGAACGCCTGTATCGAAGCGGCCCAAGCCCACGTAGTCGGTGGCGACCACGGCGTAGCCGGAGTGCACGAGGCGGGTGATGTACCGATTCGGCTCGGCGTCCGGTGCGCTCTGGCCTCCGCAGCCGGGACCGTATCCGGAGGTGCCGTGCGTGTACGCCACCACCGGCCAGCCGCCCTTCGGCGCCGGTCCGGCCGGTACGAACAGTGCGCCGCTGGTCGGTACCGGTCGTCCCTGCGGGTCCTGAGTCCAGTAGTCGATGGCGCGGCCGTTCTGGAGACCGCGCCAGCCGGGCGGTCGGGTCACCACGTCGATCACCGAACCCGCCGAGTTCGACGGCGCCGCCCGAGTGGTCCCCGGCACGAGCGCCAGGGCCGTCCCCACCAGCGCCACCAGCACGAAGATTCGGCCCGCCAGTGTTCCGCGAATACCCGATCTCATGTTCGTCGACGGTACGTGTCGGCCGTTCGACGTACCCGCGATTCCGCGGATCCGACGGCGGCGGCCGAGTACCGTCGGGCTCACTGGCGAATGTTTCAGAAGCGGGCGTACCGGGAAGCCTCGACCATGAACGCAAGCACCGAACGCAGCGGCGCGGGCGCGCCGCGGCAGAACATCGCGTATCCCGGCGACACCGCGGACATGGATCCGCAGCCGAAGGACGAGATGCGCGGCTATGTCGGGAGCGGTCTGCTCGAGGGCCGGCGCGCACTGGTCACCGGCGGCGACTCGGGCATCGGACGCGCGGTGGCCGTCGCCTTCGCGAAGGAGGGCGCCGACGTCGCGATCGCCTACCTGTCTGAGGACGCGGACGCGGAGCACACCGTCGCGTTGGTCGAACAGACCGGACGACGCGCCGTCGCCCTGCGAGCCGATCTGGGCGAGGCCGCCGAATGCCGCCGGATCGTCGACGGCACCGTCGACGCCCTCGGCGGCCTGGACCTGCTGGTGAACAACGCGGGCACTCAGACGGTGGTGGACGATTTCGCGGAGCTGACTGCAGAGCAGTGGAACCGTACCTTCGCCGTCGACGTCGCGGCCGTCTTCCACACCACTCATGCGGCTCTCGAGCATCTGACGCCGGGCGGGACGGTGGTGAACACCGGCTCGATCAACGGTCTGCGGGGAAACCGCAAGCTCATCGATTATTCGGCCGCGAAGGGCGCAGTGCACGCCCTCACCTTCTCGCTCGCGCAGGCCCTGCTCGATCGCGAGATCCGGGTGAACTGCGTCGCGCCCGGTCCCGTCTGGACACCGCTGATCCCGGCCACCATGCCTCCCGACCAGGTCGAGGGGTTCGGCGAGCAGGCCCCGTACGGCCGCGCCGCGGAGCCGGATGAGATCGCGCCCTCGTACGTCTTCTTCGCCGCAGACCGCTTGTCGTCGTACTACACGGGAGAGGTTCTCGCGCCCACCGGCGGCGAGACACTGCCCGGCTGATCCGAGAGGAAGGTGACGGTCATGCCCAAGACCGATGAGAAGAACCGACCGAAGAAGTCCGAACTCCCCGACACGATCAAACGATCGCCCGCCAAGGCTCAGCGCACCTTCGCCGAGGCCCATGATGCGGCGCTCGAGGAGTACGGCTCGGAAGAGCGAGCGCATCGGGTGGCCTACAGCGCGCTGAAGCACTCGTTCGAGAAGGTCGGCGACCACTGGGAGGCCAAGAGCAGGCGCGGACCGTCCGACTCCCGCGACGAGAGCGGCGGGCCCAATCCATCGGGCAAGAGCGCCGGCGGAGTGGACACCAAGGCCACCAAGGAGCATCTGATGAACGTCGCCCGCAAGCTCGACATCCGGGGTCGGTCGCGTATGCGGAAGGCGGAACTCGTCGACGCCATCGAGAAGGCGAACCGCAAGGCGACGCGTTCGGCGCGAAAGAAGGATTGATCCCTTCAAGCGGTTGTCGCGGACCTGCCCGGTCGGTAGGGTCGATATCACTCGGTTGAACGCACAGCCGGGTTCCCGCAGACGATTGAGCGGCGGATTCTCCCGCTCTCGTCGAGCAAGAACTCTCCGATCCGCCGCGCGCGGCCGCTCCTTTTTCGGACCCGCCGCGCGACGGCGAGAGTGCGATCAAAGGAGCTCAGCAGATGACCGACGAGTACCACCGTGTCCGTGAACTTCTGCGCCGACGCGCGGACATCCCCGTCACCGACCCGCGGAACGACCGTCTCCGCGACGAGGCGATCGAAGCCTGTCTGCCGCTGGCCGGACACATCGCCCAGCGGTACCGCGAACGCGGAGAGTCGATGGACGACCTGATCCAGGTGGCGCGCGTGGGGCTGGTGCACGCGGTGGACCGATTCGATCCCTCGATGGGGACCGACTTCCTGTCCTTCGCGGTACCGACCATCACCGGCGAGGTGCGACGGCACTTCCGCGACCGATCGGCGTCGATCCGGATTCCACGCAGCGCCGGTGAACTCCGCAGCCGAATCAGGGAGGCCGAGGAGTCCTTCGCCCAGGTACACGGACGCATGCCCGGCGTCGCCGAGATCGCCGAGGCGCTCGACGAGCCGGAGTCCGCTGTACGACGTGCGCAGGCCGCGTCGGCCGCGCAGTCCACCGTCTCTCTCGACGGCAGCACGTCGGGTACCGACGACGCACGCTCGCTGCTCGAGACGGTCGGCTCCGACGAGCCCGGCTACGAGCAAGTGGAACGCTCGCTCACTCTCCGGCCGGCCTTGCGCCGCCTCCCCGAACGGAACCGGCGGATCGTCGGCATGAGGTTCTTCGAGCGTCGTTCACAAAGCGACATCGCGCGGCGAATGGGTATCTCTCAGATGCACGTCTCTCGTCTTCTGGCGTCCTCGCTGGGTCAGCTGCGCACCCAGATCGCCTGATCGGGTGCCGGTGACCGGTACGCCGTCACGACGGCGGAGGACTGCGCGGCGCACGGTGGCAGCCGTCTGCGCGATCGTGACCGCGGTGGGGATCTGCGCCTGCGCCAGTGCTCCGGGAGGACCGGCGGGTGAGTTCGCCGAATCGCTGCGCAGCTCGAGGTCGGCGGTGCTGACCGCAGCCTGGGGAATCGACGAGTGGAATCAGCGGAACCTGCTGCGCCCCACCGCCCGCGTCGTGCTCGACGACGCCGTCTCGCATGCGCTCGAAGCTCAGGGGATCATCGTCGCGCTGAAGGTCGAGTCGGCGGATGACGAGCGGGTCCGGGCGCGAGTGCGCGCGGCTCTGGCCTCGTCGGTCGAAGCCGCGGTGGAGGCTCGCGGCGTGCTGCTCGGCGACCCGGGATCCGCGGCCGCGAAGTCCGCGCAACGTCGGCTCGAGCGGGTCGCATCCGGCCTCGACACGCTGTCCGAATACGTCAGTGGTGGTCGATGATGTTGCAGCAGAACAAGATTCGCATCACGTCCGCGTCACTCGGGATCCTCACCGCGATCGGTGGGTTTCTCGACATCGGCGACATCGTCACCGACGGAGTGGTCGGCTCGCGGTTCGGTCTGTCTCTCGCGTGGGTGGTTCCGGTGGGCGTGGTCGGCATCATCCTGTTCGCCGAGATGTCGGGGCGAGTGGTGGCGTGCAGCGGCCGGGCGACGTTCGAGATCATTCGCGAGCGTCTCGGACCTCGAGTCGGCGGGCTCAACCTGCTCGCCTCGCTGGCGGTCACCGGCCTCACCCTCACGGCCGAACTGGGCGGCATCGCGCTGGTTCTGCAGCTGGTCAGCGGTGTGGCGCCCTTCCTCTGGATCCCGGTCGCAGCCTTCGGGGTCTGGATCATCCTCTGGCGAGCGAAGTATTCGGCGATGGAGAATGTCACCGGTCTGCTCGGACTGTTCCTGATGGTCTTCGCCGTCGTTTTCTTCCTGTTGCGGCCGGCGCCGGAGCTCGCCGGCGATCTGGTTCCCGCGGTGCCGCAAGACGAGACGGTTCCGGCGTACTGGTACTACGCCATCGCGCTGTTCGGCGCCGCGATGACACCGTACGAAGTCTTCTTCTTCTCGTCGGGCGGTGTGGAGGAACGCTGGGGAGCCCGCGACTTGCGGCGCATGCGGCTGAACGTCTTCGTCGGATTCCCGCTCGGCGGTCTCGGCGCCCTCGCGATCATGGGTGTCACTGCGGTGGCCTTCCAGCCGATGTCGGTCGAGGTCGACTCCCTGTCGGCACTGATGCTTCCGGTGGCGCAGGCCGGGGGCCTGGTCGCAGTCGGCTTCGCGCTGGTCGGAATCCTCGCGGCGACCACTGGCGCCGCACTCGAGACGGCCCTGTCGACCGGTTACGCACTGGCCCAGTACGCCGGGTGGTCGTGGGGGGCGTCCCGCCCGCCGCGCGAGGCCGCCCGATTCCACGTGACCATCGGCGTGTTCATCCTCATCGCCGCGGCGATTCTCGCCACCGGCGTCGATCCGATCGCCGTCACCGAGTACTCGGTGGTCTTCTCCGCGGTGGCACTGCCGCTGACCTATCTGCCGATCCTCGTGGTGGCCAACGATCCCGAGTACATGGGCGACCAAGTGAACGGCCGGGTCACCAACTTCTTCGGCCTGATCTTCCTCGGCGTCGTCCTCGTGGCGTCGGCGGCGGCGATCCCGTTGATGATCGCGACGGGAGCGGGCCGATGACGGACTCCGAACGCACCCTCGATCTGCGGGTGCATCTCCTCGATCGCCAGATCATCGACTGTGACGGCGTGCCGGTGGGTGTGGTCGACGACGTGGAGTTCGACATGTCGCCCGGTGGGCAGACGCCACGAGTGGTGGCCCTGCTCACCGGGCGGGCCCTGCTCGACCGGCTGGTGGCGCAAACACCGGACACCACCGCGCTGGAATCGATCCCGGCGGAGGCGATCGCCGACGTGGGAGTGACGGTCGAGCTGACCGGCAGCGGAGAGGACCTGCTCTCGAATTGGCCCGAACGGTGGTTCCGCGATCAGATCGTCTCCCGCGTCCCCGGCTCCGGAGGCCGGCGATGAGGGCCTCGACACTCCTCGGCACGCAGGTCCGGTGCGACGGCCGATCGATCGGACGGGTGATGGATGTGCGCCTGCGGGAGGACGACGGCGGCGCATTGCTGATCGCCGGACTCGTCGTCGGCCGGCGGCCTCGAGCCTCGTTCTTCGGCTCGTACCGGTTCGACGGCGTGCGGCCCTCGATCATCGCGCGGCTCTTGAGATGGCGCGAGCGCGGGTCCCGGCTGATCCCGTGGTGCGACGTCGTCTCCGTCGACGACGACGTCGTGACGGTCCGACCCGGCGCCGACTGACGCCGACGCCGGGTCCGAGCCCGGCCCACGTGGTAGATGTTGAACTCACATCGTTCGCATCCGAATGATCGGGTCGCCAAACGCTTCGTGCGTGCGCGGACCGCAACCCGAGAAGGGGCTGTGATGACCGGGGACACCACTGAGCACTCCCAGGACTCCCGGGTCGGCAGTTTCCGGTATCTGTTCGCGACCGACGAATGGGAATGGTCCGACGAGGTGGCTCGCATGCACGGTTATCGGCCCGGCAGCGTGAAACCGACCACGGAACTCATCATCAGTCATAAGCACCCCGACGACCGCGGTGCCTTCGAATACGAACTGACCCGGGTGCACCGGGAACACACGCACCTGTCCAGCCGCCACCGAATCATCGACGTGCAGGGGCGAGTCCATGACGTGACCGTCATCGGCCGTACCTTCGACGGCGGGTCGGGAACCCCGATCGGCACGGAGGGCTACTACGTCGACGTCACCGTTCCCGACGAGACCGTCCGCGCCGAGGTGGCCGCGCACATCGAAGACTTCCGGCAGTCGCACGCCACCATCGAGCAGGCCAAGGGGATGCTGATGGTGGTCTACGGGGTCACCGCCGAGCACGCCTTCGACGTGCTGCGCTGGCGATCACAACAGGAGAACATCAAGCTCAAGGATCTGTGCGACGCGATCGTCGAATCCGCGATCCGGAACGCCCAGATGCCGCGGGAGACCCGAAGCGAGTTCGACTTGATCGTGCTCGGTCGCCGTTAGGCCGGCCGGAGGACTGTCAGGACTGGACTGGTTCCGAAACAGGCCTCAGCACCAACCAGCCGCCATGATCGGCGAATACCTCCGCTCCTGCGTGTGCGACCTGATCTGCCCACGAATGAAGCGTCTCCATCGTGACCCGTTGCCGGTGACCGAAGTGCTCGCTCGGCGTCTCTTCGAGAGGCACCGCAATGACCACCGTGCGGCGAGCGACTCGGAGGGCCTCGGAGACCGCGGCGAGCACCTCTGCCGACTCCAGGTGCTCGAGGAGGTGGATCAGAGTCACCGTGTCGACGCTCGCGCTCGGATAAGGCAGTGCAGTCGCGTCTGCGACTTCACAGTTCACGCTCAGCCCGTACCGACGCGACGCGTCGTCCAACAACGAGATCGCACCGGGACTCACATCGCATGCGGAGACGGCTCTGCCGTCCCGCGCGAACTGGATAGCGAGAAAGCCGAAGCAACTGCCGACCTCGAGAACCGATTCGCCCTCGACGAGCGACCGCGCACGTCGGTGGATCGGTGCGAAGGTCGCTGTGCCGTCACTGAGACTGCGAAGGGTGTTGTCGTAGAAGGCCTTCCATCCTTGCGACGCCGTAGGGCCGGACGTCTGGATGATCTCCACGGCCGCCGCTTCGAACTCGGCCTGTCCCGCCAGAGCCCCGATGTCGACCAACGAGGAGAGCGCGCCCACCAGCGTGTCGTCACGGAGGGTGGTCGGGGTGAAGTTGTGTACCAGGGAGATGCTTCCGTCCTGGCTGACGAACCACGACAGCAGTCCGTCGCCCTCGAGCAACTCGCCACGGCGTGCGGCGCGTACTTTCACCCGACCGGGCTCCAGGCGCGGTACCGATGCGTTCAGCAGTTCCATCACGGCCACCCCCGGCTCATGTCGATCACCGCGCGTCCGGTGAACTCACCTCGACGCAGGCGTTCGACGACGTCCGGCACTTCCCCGATGTGCACACCGACTCCGATCGAGTCCAGGTTGCGCGGCTTCAATTCGGTTTCGATCCGACGCCACAGTGCACGCCGACGATCGATCGGCATCTGCACCGAGTCGATGCCGAGAAGGCCGACTCCGCGCAGAATGAACGGCATGACCGTGGTACTGAGCTGGGCGCCGCCCGTCAGTCCGCTGGCCGCGACCACGCCTCCGTAGTGAGTGGTACTGAGAATGTCGGCCAGCGTGGCGCCCCCGACGCAGTCCACCGCCGCGGCCCACCGCGCACGGCCGAGGGGGCGCGGCTTAGCGTCCGGATCCAAGGGCAGACGACCGATGACCTCACTCGCGCCGTATGCGCGCAAACGGTCTGCCTCTGTCGACTTCCCCGTCGACGCGACCACGTCGAATCCCTTTGCGGCCAGCAGATCGATACTTGCCGAACCCACTCCACCAGTGGCGCCGGTGACAATCACCGGCCCCGAAGCAGGCGCGACGCCCCAGTCGAGAATTGCGGCAACGCTCATCGCAGCAGTGAAACCCGCGGTGCCGATCGTGGCGGCCTCGCGCAATGTCAGGGTCTCCAGCTTCACCGCCCAGTCGGCCGGAACCACAGATTCCTGAGCGTAACCACCATCGCGAGCGGTGCCGATCTCGTAACCATGGGCGATCACGTGGTCGCCGACCGCGAAGTCTGGTGACGCCGACTCGGTGACC
Source organism: Gordonia sp. QH-12 (assembly GCF_001578675.1). Classification (NCBI taxonomy): domain Bacteria; kingdom Bacillati; phylum Actinomycetota; class Actinomycetes; order Mycobacteriales; family Gordoniaceae; genus Gordonia; species Gordonia sp. QH-12. The sequence continues at coordinate 130,068 of NZ_KQ969291.1, read as the reverse complement.
ACACCTGCGATATCGATTCCCGGGACGATCGGGTAGTTGCGGACCACTCCCCCGCGAGGCGCGAATGCGAGAGCGTCTTTGAAGTTCACACTCGAATAGGCGATCTCGAGACGCAGGTCGCCTGGACTAAGGGGCTGCCGCTCGCGGTCGGCGAACTCTGCGCGGATCGAGTCCTCGTCGAGAACGGCCGTGAGGGCCTGGAAAGTGGACATGTATTCCTCCTGGAATTAGGTGTTGCCGCGGCGTGCTGGGTCATTCGCGCGCCGCGTATCGAGAATTCGTACGAGATCGGCGACGACGGCCGGGTTCTCGATCGTGGGTGGGACATCTGGATCTGCGCCGTCGAGTAGCTGGCGAAGGCAGCGGCGAACGATCTTGCCCGACCGGGTCTTCGGGAGTGCGCCGACTACGTGGACTCCGCCGAGCGATGCGATCGGACCGACTCTGTTGCGCACCAGCGTCGCAACATCACTCTGCAATTCGCCTGTCCGGTCCGTGTAGTCGATGGCCGGCACCAGAATCGCGTGCGGGCGCTGACCCTTCAGCTCGTCGCGGACTCCGACGACCGCGCACTCGGCCACACCAGGGTGCTCTGAGATCGCGGCCTCTATCTGCCCGGACGACATTCGATGGCCGGCGACGTTCATGACATCGTCGGTCCGGCCCAGGATGTAGACGTAACCATCGGCGTCGATACAGCCTCCGTCGCCGGAACTGTAGAAGCCGGGATGTTCCGTCAGATAGGTCTGCGCCAGTCGGCCCTCATCACCCCATATGCCGATCAGTGCGCCTGGAGGCAGCGGGAGACGCAGACACACTGCTCCTTCTCGGCCCTGGGGAACCGGATCGCCGTCGGGTCCCAGGATCTCCACAGTGAAGCCGGGAACGGGCTTGGTCGACGAACCCGGACGGGGTTCGAAGTACGTCAGACCGAGGAAATTCGATATCACGGGCCATCCGGTCTCGGTCTGCCACCAGTTGTTGATGACCGGAGACGACTGCACCTCACCCAACCAGCGCTGAGTGTCCGGATCAAGACGCTCCCCGGCCAGGAACAAGCCGCGCAGGCTGGACAGATCGCGCTCGGCGAGCATGGTTCCATTCGGGTCCTCGCGCCGAACAGCACGCATCGCGGTCGGTGCGGTGAGGAGCACGTTGACCCGATACCGTTCGACGATGTCCCAGAACGCACCGGCGTCGGGCGTCCCCACCGGTTTGCCTTCGAACAGTACAGTCGTCGCACCGACGATGAGGGGGCCGTAGACGATGAATGAGTGGCCCACCACCCATCCGATGTCGCTGGCGGCGAAGACCACGTCCCCCGGCTCCACGCCGTAGACATGACGCATGCACCACGCCATGGCAACCGCATGGCCGCCGTTGTCACGGACTACTCCCTTCGGCAGTCCAGTGGTGCCCGACGTATAGAGGATGTACAGCGGGGCCGCGGAGGGCACCGGCACCGGGTCGACTGGTCCGGCCGAGGCCAGCAACTCTGCCCAGTCGTGCTCGGCCCATTCGTCCGCGGGCCAGACGACGACCCTGTCTGGGGGCGGAGGCACTTCCGGCCGATCGACGACGATGACGTGCCGCGGACAGTGGCCGGCCTCCTCCAGCGCCGCATCGAGCAACGGCAGGTACGGGACCGTTCGTCCCGGCTCCAAGCCCCCGGTCGCGGTGACGATCACGGTCGGCCGCGCATCGTCGATCCGTACGGCCAGTTCGGCGGACCCGAAGCCCCCGAAGACCACCGCGTGCACCGCGCCCAGTCGGGCGCAGGCCAGCATCGTGACCACCGCCTCCGGGATCATCGGCAAGTAGACCAGGACGCGATCTCCCACGCCGACCCCGAGTCGGCTCAGCGCGCCCGCGGCACGGCGGACGTCGTCGAGCAGGTGTGCGTAGGTGATGGTCTCTTCGCGGCCGGTCAGCGGTGAGACATATACGAGCGCAGCACGGTCACCGTTCCCTGCGGCGACATGACGATCGAGCGCGTTGTAGGCCGTGTTGATGCTCGCGCCGGGAAACCAGTCGGCGGTGCCGTCGGTCCTCTCATGGAACGGATCATGTGGCCGGTTCTCCCAGTCGATGTCACGCGCCGCCGATAACCAGAACTGGCCGAGGTCGTGTGCCGCGTCGGCGGCTGCGCGCGTGTATCGATCGGGCTCGTTGCCCTGGGATGGACGATTGTCAGTCATCACTGAACCTCGCCGGACGCTTGTCGAGGAACGCTGTCATGCCTTCTGTCTGGTCTGCGAATGCGAACAACGAGTGGAACCACCGGCGTTCGAAGAGGAGACCTTCGGAGAGCGATGTCTGATCAGCGCGCAGCACGCATTCCTTGGCCGCCCGGACCGCCCTCGAGGAGAAGCCGGCGATCTGACGTGCGGCGGTCATCGCCGAGTCGAGAACCTCGTCGTCGGGTACCACACGGCTGACCAGACCCAGACGGAAGGCCTCATCGGCATCTATCCGACGCCCGGTGAGGATCAGATCCATCGCCTGTGGCTTGCCCACCACGCGAGTCAGCCGCTGCGTTCCGCCGATGCCGGGGATTATCCCGAGTGCGATCTCGGGCTGTCCGAACGAAGCGCCCTCACCGGCGAACAGAAGATCGCACATCATGGCGATCTCGCAACCGCCACCGAGCGCGAACCCGTTGACCGCACCGATCGTGGGAATACGCAGTGCTGCGAGCCGCTCCCAAGCGGAGAGATGGTCGGCGTCGGTCATCTCTCCGAACGTGCGATCGCGCATCTCGGCGATGTCGGCGCCTGCGGCGAACGCCCGCCCGGCCCCTGTGAGTACCAGGACGCGAGCGTCAGCGCGTGTCACCTCGTCGAGAGCCTCGGTGAATTCCCGCATCATCTGCGAGCTCAACGCGTTGAGCGCCGTGGGCCGATTCAGAGTCAGAAGGGCCACGCGGTCATCGCCGACGGCGAGAGTAAGAGTGTCATATTCGGACATCGCTGAGGAGAACTCCTTGTGTGAAGGGACTTTGGCCAGGGGACGCGGATGAGGGGTCGAGATGCCCGGACAGCCTCTCGATCAGGGCGTCCACGACGACGCGGACGTGGGGCGCCCGCTGAACCGCCGAAGGCACGACGATCCAGTACTGCTGTCCGACCGCGACACAGTCGGGCAGCACGGGCACGAGGCCCGGATGGAATGAGGTGGCGTAGTTCGGAAGCAATCCGATGCCGTGACCGGCGAGGACCGACTGAATCTGAGCGCCGACGCTGTTCGACTGCACCCGCGGGCATACGCCGGGCAGGAGGCCGTCCAGTACTCGCAGAGCGGCGATATCGAGGCAGCCGTCGAGGTAGTAGACGAGAGGGTGCGCCCGCAGATCCTCGATTCCGGCGATCGGACCGTGCGTCGCCATGTACTCCACGGACGCGAACAGCCCCAAGGAATAGGTGCACAGGCTCCGAGAGACGACCGCGCGCGAGGGAGGCGGTTCCAACGAGACGGCGACGTCGTACTCGCAATTGCGCAGATCGAGTTGGGTGGTCGACGTGAGCAACTCGATCCGCAGCGATCCGTGCTTGCGCAGTGCCGATGCGAGCGCATGCGGGGCCAGGTACGAACCGAAGGCATCGGGAGTGAGGAGGCGTACGGGTCCGCACACTCCGTCCCCGGGGTCTGAGTCGACGACCCGGACCGCATCGTCGATGCTGTGTTCAATCCGTTCTCCGATAGCCCGCAGCCGGCGTCCCGTCTCCGTGAGCTGCCATCGGTTCGGTGATCGGTCGAACAGCCGCCGTCCCACCTTTCTCTCCATCCGCGCGATGTGTCGACTCACTGTCGAGTGATCGACGTCGAGGCGGGCCGCGGCGCCGGTGATGGAACCGTTGCGTGCGACTGCGAGGAGGATCAGCAGATCGTCCGCGCCGACCTTCCCGTGCAATGGCCGAGCCGGACCCATCACGCGACCCCGATCTTGATCAACGCCAACAGCGTCGCCATGACCGCGATCGCGAAGGCGGGCGGATCGAGATGGATCCTGCAGCGTTCCAGTATCAGCCGAGCCCAGCCCTCGGCGACAAGCGACGAGACGATGCCGGTGAGCACAGCCGACACCAGAATCCACGTGGACTCGCCGGTGTGCGCTGCTGCAACACCTGCCGCCAGAGCCGCGGGGAGAGTGAGGTGGTGCGTTACCGGCACCGCCGCGCCGAACACCAGTGCCAACAGGGTCACCGCAGACGCGCCGTACAGAAACAGTCCGACCATCGGCCGCGAGTCCTGCGGCCATGCCAGAAACACCGACCCGGCGATCGCCCCACCGGCTGCGCCGACGACGAGCACCGACGACAGTCGGTGCTGCCAGGGCAACCACTCGAGGCGCACCGGCGCGGGCGTACGCGCCCAGAGCACCGCGGCGATCAACGCGGTCAACACGACACTCACCGCGAGCGAATCGACCAATGCGACCTCCGAACCGTCCGATGCATGCCACGTCGGGAGCTGCTCGACTGCACGGGCCAGCAGTTGGCCTACGACTCCGAAGCCGGCCCCGACCCCGATGATCGACATCGCGTCATAGGTGATCAGTGGCTTGGCGATGTCGCGGCCGGATTCGTGACGACGGATGTGCGCCGCATACGCCGCAGCGGCGGCGCCGCCGGCGAACATCACGTGCGGACCGAAGACGGGCCCGAACGCCAGGTTCTGGACGAGTTCGGCGTCTGGACTGATCGCTGTCATCAGCGTTGCGACGACGACTATCACGCCCATCAGCGAAAAGGCGCCGATTGCGCCCAGCGCTGCTCCGAGCGCACCCCCGCCGGCCGCACCGACGAGTTCGCTCACGGTGAGTGTCATGGTGGTTCCTCACATAAGGTTCTGGCGTGCGCCGCTGCGGCGCCGTCCGCCGATCGAAGTGGGATCGACGACGCGGCGCCGCAGCGCGATCGGTCAGTGCTGGTGCTTGATGATTCCGCGGATGTTCTTGCCCGCGAGGAGGTCGTCGTAGCCCTCATTGACCTGCTCGAGGCTGTACTCCCTCGTGACGAGTTCGTCGAGCTTGAGCTTTCCGTCGGCATACATCCGGACGAGCTTCGGGATGTCGTACGTGGGATTGCAGTCACCGAACAGCGAGCCCTTGATCGTCTTTCGGAAGTAGCTCATCTCAGTGCTGGGAACCTTGACCGTGATCTCATCGATCCGGTTCAACGCGGTGAGCACGAGAGTGCCGCAGCGCCCGATCATCGAGAATCCTGCACTGACCTGCTCCGCAGTGATCAGATCCGTCGTGATGATGGCCGACTCGGCGCCCTGGCCGTTGGTCAATTCATCAACGGCTAGCTTCGCGTCGGCGGCATTGTCGAATGCTTGGGTCGCGCCCAGTTCGATGGCCTTGTCCCGCTTGTTCTGGAGCGGGTCGATGACGATGATGTGCTCGGCACCGGCGTGCTTGGCGCCCTGCACCGCGTTGATGCCGATGCCTCCGATACCGAAGATCACCACGATGTCACCGGGCTTGGTGTCCGCGGCGTACACCGCCGAACCCCAACCCGTAGGGACGCCGCAACCGACGAGCACGGCCTTGTCGAGCGGAATATCGTCGTCGACCTTCACCACGGAGTACTCGTTGATCACGTTGTACTGGCTGAAAGTGCCCAGGGTGCACATGGCACCGTACTGTCCGCGCGGACCACTGATGGGCCAACGCGGCCCTTCCAGATGACCTTCCAGCATCGCGGCGTTCATGTCGCACACCGACTGCCGGCCGGTGGCGCAGTATTTGCAGCGGCCGCAGGCCGGGGTGAACGAACAGATGACGTGGTCGCCGGGCTTGACGCGGGTGACGCCCGGGCCGACCTCCTGGATGATTCCCGCACCCTCGTGACCCAGCACCATCGGCAGCCTGGCGATGGTGTCACCGATCGCGATGTGCACGTCCGAGTGGCAGAGACCGCCGTACTGGTACTGGATCAAGACCTCGTGCGGACCCGGCTTGGCCAGCGTGAGTTCCTCGATCTCGATCGGCTTTCCGGGCTCTACGACGACTGCTGCGAGAGTTTTCATGACTTCTCCTTGTGGTGGGGACTGATTAATGGGTGGATGCGGCCCGACCGCACCGCATGCGGCACGTTCGGAGGGACGGGTAGGTGCGTATCGACCCGGCTAGGATCGCTTGAGGTTCACCACGTGGACGTCGACGAATCCCTCGACGCCGATGCGACCGAACTCCGCGCCGAGGCCTGACTGCTTCACTCCGCCGAACGGCACGTCGGGGGTCAGCTGGAAGTGATGATTGATCCAGCTGGTCCCGGCGTCGAGGCGGTCGGCGACTGCGACGGCTCGGTCGGTGTCAGTCCCCCAGACAGAGGCCCCCAGGCCATACGGCGTGTCGTTGGCACGGTCGATCGCGTCCTCGAGATCGTCGTAGCGGAGAACCGAACGGATCGGAGCAAAGGTCTCTTCTCTGACCAATGGGCTGTCTTCGTCGACATCACGGAGAAGCGTCGGTTCGACGTAGTAACCGGGCCGGTCGAGCATGTGGCCGCCGGCGACGACCGTCCCGTGCTCGTGTGCCAACTCCAGGCTGGCGCGGGCCTTCTCGTATTGCGCCGCATTCTGCACCGGGCCCAGCCGAGTGTCCTCGTCGAGGCCGTGCCCGACGGTCAGTTCCGACACTCGCCGAGCGAGGGCCTCCACCAGCGGGTCGTACATCGACGAGGGTGCATAGATCCTCTTGATCGAGACGCAGACCTGTCCGGCATTGGCGTAGGCCCAGGTGCACAGCCCTTCGGCGGTCTTCTCGACATCCGCGTCGTCGAGAACGATCGCTGCGTCGTTGCCACCGAGTTCGAGGGTGAGCCGCTTGAGAGTGGGGCCGCAGGCCTCCATCACACGGCGGCCAGTCGCCGTTGAGCCGGTGAACGACACCTTGTTGATGCCTGGATGCCCGGTGAGGTGGGCTCCGAGGTCGCCGGCATCTCCGACGACGTTGAACACGCCGGGCGGAATCACGTCGCGGACGAGTTCTGCGAAGTGCATCGTCGCCAGCGGAGTGGTCGGCGACGGCTTCAGGACCATCGTGTTTCCGACGATCAATGCGGGAGCGAGCTTGTAGAGCGCTTGGAACAGCGGGAAATTCCACGGAGTGATCGCACCGACCACACCGACCGGTCGGTGACGCAGTTCGACGTAGCCGTTCTCGTCGTCACGCAGTACTTCGTTCGGCAGTCGATAGTCGGCGAAGTACCGAGTGAAGTCGATCGACCAACTGACGTCGTCACGCGCCTGCGCGATCGGCTTTCCCTGTTCCAGGGTGGTCAGATGCGCGAGTTTCTCGTGGTGCTCGACGAGGACGTCGGCAATCCGATGCAGAATCGCACCGCGCGCATCGACGCTGAGCGCGGACCACCCTGGCAGCGCCCGCTTCGCCGCTTCCACGGCGTCATCGAGTTGTTCCACCGATGCCGCCGGCGTGGTCGCGACCTGCTGGGCCGTCCCCGGGTCGATCACCGACACCTGGGAAGCTCCGTCGACGAGCCGCCCGTTGATCAACTGCCCGTACCTCTTCGTCGCCAGATCGAAGGTCAGAGCAGTGGCTGGAGGTGTAACTGAGGTCATTGCATTCCTCTCGATTCGAGTGCCACCCGGCACAGTGGAGGTCGCCTCGCACAGCGCTTCGTGAGAGCCACGGCGGGTCCGGTCGGCGTACCGGGAAGAGCGACACGATTCAGTGTTGCGACTTGCGTCACACGTATGTGTTCGGTATCCGTACACCTGAAATCGCCGGTTTCCGTCGGCAGAACATTCGATAGACTGGCTTTGAACTCCAGTGATGGAACTCACAGGAACAGGCGGCATGTCAGGCCATCGCGTATGCATGCGCTGGTCTTCCCAGTCGGGATAGCGAGAGGTCCGACCCCATGAGCAATAACGACGCAGTCACACTCACATCGCGCGGAGCGCTCTGGTCCGACCGCGCGCTGCACGCGTCGTGGATGAGGTCTCAGCAGTACGGACTCGACCCGTCCAAACCGATGGATCCGCCGACCACTGACGGCATCGACACGGGGAGCCGGCTCTTCCGCGCTGCAACTCCCGTGCTTCGCCGTATGTGCGCCGGGATCGAGGGCGAACGTTTGTCCGTCATGCTCATCGGCGCTCAAGCAGAGATCCTGACCACGGTGAACGGGTGCGCCCAGATCGATCACGTGGTCGAAAGGATCGGCGCAACGCCGGGAGCTGTGTGGCGCGAAGACACAACCGGCACCAACGCGCTGGCGACCCCATTCGAGACCCGGCGCCCACTGTTCGTCCGCGGCGTTGAGCATTACGTACAAGATCTCCACGGCTACAGCTGCTACGGCCGGCCGATCTTCAATCCGCTGAACGGCCGACTGATGGGCGTACTCGACATCATGAGTGTCGCCGGAGCCGAATCGGGACTGATGCGACCGTTCATCGACACGGCGATCGCGGAGATCGAACGGAACATTCGGAGCACCTCGAGTGGCAGCACACGGTCAGTGATCCGAGCCTTCGAGGACGCGGCCCGGCACCCCGCCGCAGTCGTCGTGGCGCTCTCTAGGGCAATGGTTCTGCAGAGTTCGATGGCAGCTCGCACTCTGTCCGCAACCGACGTCTCGGCCCTGCAGCAACTGGCCGACGGGGTGCGGACAGCCACACGTACGGAACTCGAATTGACCAGTGGCAACACCGCCCGTGTCGAGATGGAGCCGATCGACGGCGCCGATGGAGTCCTGATCCGTGTACAGGCTCGTCAACGTCCGGCTGTACCTCGCACTGCCGACCGCCTGCGCTATTGGAGCCGGGTGCAGAACTGGGTCGACGACATTCGAGACAGCTGCCGCTCGGGCGTGATCGTGGGTGAGCCGGGTAGTGGTCGCACCACAGCATTGGCCGGCGCGGCTGGCGGGCGGGCTCGCCATGCGATCGACGGGCGGACCGATGATCCCACCGAGGTCGAGAACAGACTGCGGTCGTTGATCAACGATCCCGGTCGCGAAGTGCTGACGATCGACAATCTCGACTTACTGCCCCAGTCCGCCCGCAACCTCACCGAGAATCTGCTCGTCGGTCAGGCGCAGCGAGTTCTAGCCGCCACATCCGCCCCGAGACCGGGGGACGCTGACAATGCCCGCCTGCTCGACTTGTTCGAAGATCGTCTGGATCTGCCGGCTCTCCGCGATCAGCGTTCCGAGCTCATCGATCTGCTCAATGAAGTCGCGGGACCTGGCGTCCGGTACCGCTTCACACCTCACGCCACCCGTGTCCTGGAATCGTACTCATGGCCAGGCAACCACCGGGAACTCGCAGGGGTGTTGCGCTCGCTGGAGCGCTCTCGGGGCACTCTCATCGATGTCACTGATCTGCCGATCGCCTTGCGGATGAAGGCCACGACGAAGCAGATGACACCGTGGCAGCAGGCGAGTTGCGACGCGATCATGCGAGCCATGGAGATATGCCACGGGAACAAGGCCCACGCGGCCGACTACCTGGGCATCAGTCGCAGCACTCTCTACCACCACATCAAGGAGTACGGAATCACCGTGTAGACCGACCCGCGTCGGGCCATACCAGCGAAATATGAGCATTGCTCTTGCTCGCGTGCTTGGCGAAGGCTGCGGGAGGTCGTGCAACAACGCACAGGGATGTGTGGATCTGGCCGTTGTCGAGCCGTCTGCGGTGAAGCAGAGTCACAGTCGACCCGTTTCCCGACCAGAGGCCGTCTCATGTCCAACCTCATCGCTTTGCCCCGCATCCTGCGGGTCGGCGCCGACTCCTTGAACGATCTTCCCGCAGTTCTCGCCGATCTCGGGAGTCGACGGCCGTTGATCGTCACCGATCAGTTTCTGACGTCGACGGGTGCGGTGGCCCGGATCGCCGGAGCCCTGTCGGCTGCCGGCGTCGACTGCAGCGTCTTCGACCGCGTGATCCCCGATCCCACGACCGATTCCCTGCAGCCCGCCGCCGAGACGGTGCGCGCCGATGGGTGCGACGCCGTGATCGGCTTCGGCGGCGGCAGCTCACTCGACACAGCGAAAGCGGTTGCGCTGCTCGCCACCACCGATCGCCCGATGCGCGACTTCAAAGCTCCGACGTCGACCGATCAACCGTTGCTGCCACTCATCGCGATTCCGACGACCGCGGGCAGTGGGTCGGAGGCCACGCGGTTCACGGTCATCACGGATTCGGAGACCGGCGAGAAGATGCTGTGCCCCGGCCTGGCGTTCCTGCCGACAGCAGCGATCATCGATTTCAAACTGACCATGTCGATGCCGCCACGACTCACCGCCGACACCGGCATCGACGCTCTGACGCACGCGGTGGAGGCGTACGTCAGCGTGAAGTCGAATCCGTTCAGCGACGGGTTCGCCCTCACCGCAATTTCGACTATCGGCTCCTGCCTGCGTCGTGTCTATGCGGACGGCTCCGACGAAGATGCGCGCGAGCAGATGATGCTGGCGGCGACACAAGCCGGCATCGCGTTCTCCAATTCGAGTGTTGCTCTGGTGCACGGCCTGAGCCGGCCTCTCGGGGCTCACTTCCATATCAGTCACGGACTGTCGAACGCGATGTTGTTTCCGACGGTCGCCGAGTACTCGTTGCCGGGTGCCCTATCCCGCTACGCCGACTGTGCCCGCGCATACGGCGTCGCCGGCGACAAAGATTCGGACGAGGTCGCGAGCAGGCTGTTCCTCGACGAATTGAAGCACCTCAACCATGATCTGGGCGTACCCAGCCCGCGCGAGTTGGGGATCGAGCCCGAGCGCTGGTCCGCGCTTCTGCCGACCATGGCCGAACAGGCACTCGCATCGGGCTCCCCGCAGAACAATCCGGTAGTTCCGAGCACCGACGAGATCTGCGAAATCTATCGGCGCGTGTACTGACTCTCTACTTCGACACTGTTCGGAATCACTTCCACCCTGCCTACATGCACACCTGAGGAGTACCCATGCCTTCAACCACCATCGATACCGTCGGGAACTGGATCAACGGCCGCACTGCCACCTCCGACAGTCCCGACGCCACCAACGTCTACCGTCCTGCCACCGGCGAGGTGACCAAACGGGTCCCCGCGGGTTCCCGTACCGACGCCGAGGCCGCGGTTGCGGCGGCGCACCGAGCCTTCGAAAGCTGGTCTGCTACACCGCCCCACATTCGCGCCAGGGTGATGTTCGCGTTCCGGGACCGCCTGCTCGCCGACATCGACGATCTCGCCGCGATCATCTGCGACGAGCACGGCAAGGTTCTAGACGATGCGAGGGGCGAGCTGCAACGCGGTATCGAAGTCGTTGAATTCGCTTGTGGCATACCTGATCTCATGAAAGGCGAGTTCACAGAGAACGTCGGAACGAACGTCGACGGAATGTCGATGAGGAAGCCTCTCGGCGTGGTGGTCGGTGTGGTTCCGTTCAACTTTCCGGCCATGGTTCCGATGTGGATGTTCCCGATCGCACTGGTCTGCGGCAACACTTTCGTTCTCAAGCCATCCGAGAAGGTGCCCACGTTGGCGTTGAAGATGGCATCAATGCTCGCCGACTCGGGCTTGCCGGACGGAGTCTTCAACGTCGTCCAAGGCGGTCAGACGGTTGTGAACGCCCTGATAACGGATCCGCGAGTAGAAGCCGTCAGTTTCGTCGGGTCGACGCCCATCGCGGAGCACATCTACCGGACCGCTACCGAGTCCGGCAAACGCGTGCAGGCGCTCGGCGGCGCCAAGAACCACCTCGTGGTCATGCCGGACGCGGACATAGACAGCGCGGTCAATGCCCTGATGGGATCGGCCTTCGGCTCGGCCGGCGAGCGCTGCATGGCAATCTCCGTCGTCGTGCCCATCGGAGACGGGGTCGCGCAAGCAGTCCGCGACAGACTCGTCGAGCGGATCGCAGCATTGCGCGTAGGTGCGGGCACCGAGCCCGACGTGGAGATGGGTCCGTTGATTACACGCGAGCATCGCGATCGGGTGATCTCCTACCTGTCGGCCGGTGTGGAAGACGGTGCGGAACTCGTTGTGGACGGCCGAGACCGGTGCGATGGACCCGGCTTCTTCCTTGGTGCTTCACTGTTCGATCATGTGACTCCCGAGATGCGGATCTACCGTGAGGAGATCTTCGGGCCCGTTCTCGCGATGGTGCGAGCCGAGTCGTTCGAGGAGGCATTGGAACTCGTCAACGACCACGAATTCGGCAACGGGACTGCGTTGTTCACTGCCGACGGCGGTACCGCGCGCACGTTCATTTCGCGAGTCAGGGCAGGGATGGTCGGGATCAACGTCCCGATTCCGGTCCCGATGGCGTTTCACTCCTTCGGCGGCTGGAAGCGCTCGTTGTTCGGCGACCACCATATCCACGGCAGGGAGGGCGTCCGGTTCTACACGCGGTACAAGACGGCGACGATCCGTTGGCCGCAGGGGCGAAGCTCCGCTGCGGAATTCGTCATGCCGACCGCGAAGTAGGCGGAGCCGGCCGGCCGCGCCTGCTTCCCCGGTAGGCGTTACGCCGCAGCGAGCCCAGCCAGGCGGGTACCTGTTCGACACCCGACGGCATCGTGTCGACCGGATCGAAGGCCACATCGGGATCGACGCCGACCCGCGTCAGATCGACGAACCCGAGCGGTGTGCGGTGATCTGTCCGTCGCGCCTCCAACGACAGGCCACCGCCCGCCTGCAGTGCGTCGGCGAGCGAGGCGAGATCAAGGCCTCCGAGGACGTGCGGGGCCAGCAGTCGCGCCGACACCGTCCATTGTTCGCCATTCCACGCGAAGGGACTGATCGTCGAGACCTCGAGGTCGTTCCACGTGGCAGTCGGGGTCGGGACGTCGACGACACCGATTCTGCGCACCGGACCCGACAGCAGGAGATCCCAGTGCCGGGGCTCGCCGACGGCGTCGGTGTCTCCGGTCGGCAGTCGGAGGGCCACCCCGACGAGGTCGGGCAGCCCGGCCGGGGTGCCGAGTCCCTTCGATATCCGCACCACTGTCGGACCCGATGCCAGCGGCAGCTGCTCGGCTTCGATTGTGGCGTCGCCGGCGCACACCAGACCGTGTCGATGGACGGCGCGGCCGTGACGCAGACCGGCCACCGTCGCGAAAGTCTTCTCGACGAGCGAACTCGTGCTCTTTGCCAGCATGGCTTCCTCCTGAGGCTCGGTTCGTCGGACCACCGACGAGTACCCGGATCACCGCACGGCCAACCATCGATCGCCGGTGTTTGGGATCGCTCCGCTCGGGGTAGCCGGAGAGGACTCACCGACAGCGAACCGAAGGAGCACGTCATGACCGCGACAACTGTGGAATACGCCCCCGGGACCAGCGTGCGGTGCCGTCTGGCGTCCGGTCACGTCGCCGACTGCGTCGTGGTGGCCGTGCGGCACTTCCCGGTCGACTTCCTCGAGGTGCAGTTCGAGCAGGACGGCCGCCGGATGGCGTTCACCGGCTCGGCGATCGCGAGTGCGATCACACCGGTCTAGGCTCGACGCGCACACGCGAAGCCGCCCACCCCGACGTAGAGGTGGGCGGTTGTCGTGCGGGCCGAGGCCGCGGGTCGCCGCAGGTCAATGCAGCGTCGCCGTGCCGACCCGGTCGACCAGTTCGGTGTCTCCGCCGCGCTGGGCGCAGTGCACACAGCAGTACACCCTGCCGTCCGATTGCACGCCGTGCCCGATGATCGGCGTGTCGCAGACCGTGCAGCGGGGCGCGTGTCCCGCAATCGCGCACTCGAAGCTGTCGTAGACGCCGCGTCCTTCACGGCCCTCCACCGAGATCAGCAGCGCATGTTTGTACTCGTTTCCGCATATGTCACAGACCGCCATGTCGGCTCTCCTTCCGTCGGTCTGCTGTGCAACGGCCAGAAGGCGGCGGACAGGGAGATCCCCGTCCGCCGCCGACGGTCAGTCGACTCAGCTCTGACCGCCTCCGCCGCCGTGGCTGTGCTCGCCGCCGCGGACCTTGGCCTCGTGGGGCTCGTTCTCGGCGCCCTTCTTGCCCGCCTCATGCGGGTCTGCGCCTTCGGACGAACCGAACTGACCGGGGCTGGACTCTCCGCCCTTGCGGGCCTGCTCCTCTGTGTCCGACCGGTTACCGAACTGGCCGGGGTTGTTCGGATCTGCCATGAGAACTCTCCTTCCCTCAGGTGGGGCGTTCTCCCCCACAGTCAGTGAGTACCCGTGTGCACGGGCGTCAAACCCCGACGCCGCATCGGATCGAGAATGCGGTGGTCGGCCGATACCGCGGTCCGGCACGGTCTTGTCACTATCCTGAGAGCCATGGTTATGGCAGACCGCGACGGTGTGAAGACAGCCTCCGGACCGATCACCGCGCTGACGGTGCTGGGTCTGGTCGACAACATGCTCAACGGGCTGGCTCGGGTGCCCTTCAGTCGGCCTTTCCAGGGCGCAGGGGGAATCCTCGACAACATAGGTCAGTCCGTCACCCGGGCCACGGTCCGATCGTTCCTGGGATACTCGGTCAGCCTGCCGATCGAGGACTTCCGCTCCATGGAGAAGATCCTCGACACCGTGTGCGGGGCCATCCTCCATCCGGTGGTCGGATACTTCGGCGGCGTCGAGATCGAGAGCGACGTCGTCGGCGGCCAGGAGGGCGTCTGGTGCCGTGAGAAGGTCGCCGTGCGCGAGGCCGATCCGGAGGTGAAGGCGCGCGACAAGACCATCCTGTATCTGCACGGCGGCGGCTACTTCGGCACCACCCCGAACATGTATCTGATGTTCGCTGCGGCCCTCGTCCGCCTCACGGGATGCCAGGTGTTCATCCCCGACTATCGGATGGCGCCGGAGTTCCCGTTCCCCGCCGCGTTGCACGATGCGGCCGATGCCTACCGGGGGCTGATGGACCTCGGTATCCCCGCCGAGGACATCATCGTCGCCGGCGACTCCGGCGGCGGCGGACTCAGCACCTCGCTGGTCGTCTACCTGCAGGAGCAGGGCATGCCGAAGCCGCGGTCGTTGGTGCTGTTCTCGCCCGAGGTCGACCTCGACCTGTCGCAGGACTCCATCGTCGACAACGCGTCGAAGGATGTCCTGCCCTGGAACATCCCCGTCACCTTCTATCTCCGGGGTATCCAGCCCAACGACGAGCGGGTCTCGGCGGTCTACAGCCATCCGGATCCGGAGTGGTTCCCACCCACGTTCGTGTGCTGGGGCGGCGAGGAGATGTTCCGCGACGCGATCCGGGAGTTCGCCGAGCGGTTGCGCGAGGGCGGCGTGAATCTGCATGCGATGGAGGAACCCGGCATGTTCCACGTCTTCCCCATCCTGATGCCGTGGGCCGAGTCCGCCAAGCGCGTGTTCACGACGATTCGCGAGCTCGCCAAGGAGAACCTCGAATCCGACCCGCGGCCCCAGCCGACCGTCGCACCGGTGCCCTGAACTCGGGCGATTCCGGCTTCCCCGCCTCCGGCGCGGTGCGTACTGCGCTACCGTGAGGCATCCGTTTCGACTGCTATGGGGGAGTCAGCATGCCGTATCTCGGTGGAATCGTCTTCTTGATCTGGGTGGCGGCGTTGATCGACGTGATCATCGCCGACGAGTTCCGCGTCCGTCACCTGCCGAAGGTCGCCTGGGTGCTGATCGTGATCCTGATTCCGCTGGCCGGATCGCTGGTCTGGTTCCTGGTCGGCCGCCCCGAAGGCGGTGCTCCCGTGCCACCCCGGACCACCGGCTTCCCCGAATACGAG
This sequence comes from Gordonia sp. QH-12, assembly GCF_001578675.1. Taxonomy (NCBI): domain Bacteria; kingdom Bacillati; phylum Actinomycetota; class Actinomycetes; order Mycobacteriales; family Gordoniaceae; genus Gordonia; species Gordonia sp. QH-12. The sequence goes on along the minus strand of NZ_KQ969291.1, from coordinate 114,389 downwards.
CGTCCCGAGTACAAGGCGGCGATCGCCGCCCGCGAGGAAGAGGAGTTCCGTCGCCGGGTTCGCGAACGGGCCGAGGCGCAGCGCCGCCGTGCCGAAGACGACGGGGAGTGACTGCGCCGCACGGCCATCGTGAACGGACGGCGCGTGCCGGTCGGGATTCAGCGGACTGACGAGGAGCGCGTCTCTACTGTCCGCCCGGATTCTCAACACGCCGGTAGCGCAAAGCCATCGCCCCCGACCGGAACTCCTCACGGTGCACCAGCTCGAGTCGGATGCGCTCGCGCAGACCCGACAGCAATGTCGGCCCGTGCCCGGCCAGGACCGGCTGGACGATGAACTCGTACTCGTCGATGAGGCCCGAGTCGGCCAAGGCCAGCGGGAGCGTCACTCCGCCGACCCACAGTCCCCCGCCAGGTTCCTGTTTGAGCCGCCGAACCGCTTCCCCGACATCTCCCGACACCAAGTCCGCATTCCAGTCGACGGTGGCCAGGGTGCTCGACACCACGTACTTCTTCGCCCCGTCGATCGCCTCGGCGAACGGAACCTCCCACTGTTCCATCCAGTCCGGCCATACGCCGGTCGGCGGTCTCCGCCACGCCGACTCCATCATCTGATACGTCACCCGGCCGAGCAGCAGAGCATCGGCTCTCTCCATCTCGGCCGTCCAGTAGGCCATCGACTCCTCGTCCGGCGCGATCCCCGCCTCGTGATGACAGCACCCGTCGAGCGTCACGTTGATCGAGTATCGGAGTGGTCGCATCGCTCTCTCCTCAGCTCGTGAAGTTCCAGCTCAGTGCAGCGTACGACGGATCACCGGTCCGGAGACGGTCGACGGTGACAATGCGGCGGGAACTCGACTAGATCTCGGTGAGCGCTTCTCCGGCAGGGAATGGGAGCGTGAATTCGTCGCCGACGTCACCGATGGCGTCGGAGACCGCGGTAGTGACAATGACCCGATCCGAGTAGAGCTGCCGGATCCGCACCGTGTGTCCGCGGTAGTGAAACCGGTTGCGCAGGAACCCCAGCCCGCGCTCTTCGAGTGCTTCCTCGGCTGCGGACCAATCGGCCACTGGCTCCAGCGGCCGGCCCAGACGGTCGAACGGAATTAGGTCGGGCGCCTGAGACTCGAGGTCGATCCATCCGACGACTTCTCCGTCCTCACGACGGTGTGGGATCCAGTGACTGGGAATGGCGCTCATGGCTTCGCACGCTACCCGGGAGGTTGGCCATTTTTGGTGGTGTGGTGCCTCGGAATGTGCCCGAGGACGGGAAAAGAGCTACCCCTCGTGAGAGGGAGTAGCTCTGACTTCTGTCGAAATTGTGGAGCCTAGGAGATTCGAACTCCTGACATCCGCCTTGCAAAGGCGGCGCTCTACCAACTGAGCTAAGGCCCCGTGCCGGGTCACCGGCCGGTGAATTCTGGTGGGCCTAGGAGGACTTGAACCTCCGACCTCTTCGTTATCAGCGAAGCGCTCTAACCGCCTGAGCTATAGGCCCTTGAACCGAGAATGAAGATTACCCGAACCGCGATACATCTCCAAAACGGCTGGTCACAGCGCTAGTCGAGATCCGCGAGCGTCACCTCGACACCACCGACCATGTCCGCGCACACGTTGTAGATGTAGGCCGAGATGGTGGCGAGGGCTGTGAGAAGAATCGCAGCGACGACACCGAAGAGCGCACTGAACATGAATACCTGGCCGCCGCTGATCAAGTCCTGACCGCTGGTGCTGCCGTCTGCACTGACGAGCGTGCCGAAGGAACTGTTGATCTGATCCCAGATACCCATGCCGCCCAGCACGCCGTAGAGGATGGCGACGGCGATCATCCAGATGAAGAACCCCGCGACCGAGAGGACCCCGGTCACCTTGAACACCGACCACGGGTCGACGCGGCGGATCTGAACCGCGGCACGCAGCGGCGTGCCGACGGCCCGGGCGGGGATCGTCTGACTCGCGGCGCGGGCGATGGCCTGTTCCTTCGCCTGCTCGGTGTGATGAATGGAGTCCAGATCGGGCAGCTCGTCCTTCGGCGCGAGATCCTCGCGCGGAATGTTCCGCGTCTCCGACTCGACGAAGGGGGCGGGCTTGGCACCCGGCTGGTTCGCACCCGGCTGGGGGCCGGCCGGCGGTCCCGCAGGACCGGGCTTCCCGGGCTGAGGCGTCGGCCCCTGCTGAGCCTTGACCGCCGGCATCGGACCGGAAGGCGGACTCGACGGGACCGGTGGCTTCGACTCCGTCCGCGGGGAAGCACCCGACACAACGCCGCGCGGGGGCGGACCGCCGGGACGGTCGTCGCCGACCGTCCCGGCGGCCTTGGCCATCTCCCCCGCGGTCAGCCCGGTCGCGGCGGAGGTCTCCGCACGCTTCCACGGCGGGGGCACGACCCCGCGTTCGACGTTCTTGTCGTCCGGCTGATTCGGTGTGCTCACAGGCGATTCCTCACTGAACGGGTACTACCCCAAACCCTAACCGCTGAGATGGGCTAGTTGTCGTCTGCCGCGCCCTCGTCCTCATCGGGCTCGTCCGCATTGCGCGCGATCGCGATGAGGTTGTCGCCCTCGGACAGATTCATCAGGCGCACGCCCTTGGTCTGCCTGCCGGCCTTTCGGACCTGCTTGGCCTTGGTGCGGATCACGCCTCCACTGGAGGTGATCGCGTAGATCTCGCTGTCGAGATCGACGACGAGAGCACCCACCAGGTCGCCGCGCTTGGGATCGTGCTGGATCGTCAGCACGCCCTTGCCGCCGCGGCCCTGCGCCGAATACTCCTCGATGTCGGTCCGCTTGGCGTAGCCGCCCGACGTCGCGACCAGCAGGAAGGTGTCGGGCCGGACGACGGTGAGGCTGAGCAACTCATCGTCGGCATTGAACCGCATACCCTGCACACCCGAGGTCTGACGTCCCATCGGCCGCAGCGTCTCGTCGTCCGCGGTGAATCGGATCGACTGACCCTTCTTCGACACCAGCAGCAGGTCGTCGTCGGCGCTGCACAGTCGCGCGCCGACCAACTCGTCGTCGCCGCGCAGATTGATCGCCGCGATGCCGCCGGAGCGGTTGGAATCGAAGGCGTCCAGCCGCGACTTCTTGACCAGTCCGTTGCGGGTGGCGAGCACCAGGTACGGCGCGTCGTCGTAGCCGGAGATCCGGATCACCTGCGCGATCCGCTCCTCCGGCTGGAAGGCCAGCAGGTTCGCGACGTGCTGGCCACGGGCGGTGCGGTTGGCCTCCGGCAGTTCGTAGGCCTTGGCGCGGTAGACGCGACCCTTGGTGGTGAAGAACAGCAGCCAGTCGTGGGTGCTCGAGACGAAGAAGTGGGCGACGATGTCGTCCTGCTTCAATCCGGCGCCCTGGACTCCCTTGCCTCCGCGCTTCTGGCTGCGGTAGAGATCGGTCTTGGTGCGCTTGGCGTACCCGGTCTCGGTGATCGTGACGACGACGTCCTCGCGGGCGATCAGGTCCTCGTCGGTCACATCGCCCTCGGCCGGAATGATCCGGGTGCGGCGATCGTCGCCGTACTTGTCGACGACCTCCTTGAGTTCGTCCCTGACTATGGCGCGCTGGCGTTCCGGGCGGGCCAGGATGTCCTTCAGGTCGGCGATCTCGCGCTCGATCTCGGCGAGTTCGTCGATGATCTTCTGCCGCTCGAGAGCCGAGAGTCGACGCAGCTGCATGGCCAGAATCGCATCGGCCTGGATCTCGTCGATGTCGAGCAGATCCATCAGGCCGGTCCGTGCCGCCTCGGTGTTGGCCGACGCGCGGATGAGGGCGATGACCTCGTCGAGCGCGTCGAGCGCCTTCACCAGGCCGCGCAGGATGTGTGCGCGCTCCTCGGCCTTGCGCAGCCGGTACCGGGTGCGCCGGATGATGACGTCGATCTGATGCGCCACGTAGAGGCGGATCATCTGGTCGAGCCGCAGGGTGCGCGGCACACCGTCGACGATCGACAGCATGTTGGCGCCGAAGTTGGTCTGCAGCTGGCTGTGCTTGTACAGGTTGTTGAGCACCACGCGAGCCACGCCGTCACGTCGCAGGGTGATGACGATGCGCAGGCCGGCACGATCGGACGACTGATCCTCGATCTTGCTGATGCCCTTGAGCTTGCCGTCGTTGACCTGCTCGGCGATCGAACTGATCAGATTGTCCGGGTTCACCTGGTACGGGAGCTCGGTGACGACCAGCTGAGTGGTGCCCTTGACCTCCTCGATGTCGACCACCGAGCGCATCCGAATGCTGCCGCGGCCGGTCATGTAGGCATCGCGGATGCCCTGGCTGCCGACGATCAGTCCGGCGGTCGGGAAGTCCGGCCCCTTGACGGCCTCCATGCAGGCGGCGAGCGTCGCCTCCTCGTCGGCCTCCGGGTTCTCCAACGCCCAGAACACGGCGTCCGCGACCTCGCGCAGATTGTGCGGCGGGATGTTGGTCGCCATACCGACCGCGATGCCGCCGGAACCGTTGATCAGCAGATTCGGGACGCGCGACGGCAGCACCGTCGGCTCCTGCGTCTTGCCGTCGTAGTTCGGGATGAAGTCGACGGTCTCCTCGGTGATGTCGCGCAGCATCTCCATGGCCAGCGGAGTGAGTCGGGCCTCGGTGTATCGCATGGCGGCGGCGCCGTCGTTGCCTCGCGAACCGAAGTTGCCCTGACCATCGATGAGCGGGTACCGCATCGACCACGGCTGCGCCAGACGCACCAGCGCGTCGTAGATCGAGCTGTCGCCGTGCGGATGGTAGTTACCCATCGTCTCCGACACCGGGCGGGCCGACTTCACGTAGCCGCGGTCGGGACGGAAACCGGCGTCGAATGATGCGTACAGAAGCCGGCGGTGCACCGGCTTGAGGCCGTCGCGGACCTCCGGCAGGGCGCGTCCGACGATCACGCTCATGGCGTAGTCGATGTAGCTGTTCTGCATCTCCTGCCCGAGATCGACGGGCTCGATGCGGTCCCCGCCGTTGTTCTCTGGCAGATCAGTTTCGTCGCTCATGAATCACTTTCCTGCGGCCAACGCCGCGTGCTGGCATCGGGTGCGGTCCCCGGCACTGCCGGGATCCGCGGAGTCGAAGTCGGTGGACGGATCAGACGTCGAGGAAGCGAACGTCCTTGGCGTTGCGCGCGATGAAGGTGCGGCGTGCCACCACGTCCTCGCCCATGAGGATCGAGAACAGTTCGTCGGCGGCAGCGGCGTCGTCGAGGGTGACCTGCTTGAGGACGCGGACCTCCGGATCCATCGTGGTCTCCCACAGCTCGCTGGCGTTCATCTCGCCCAGACCCTTGTAACGCTGGATGCCGTCGTCCGGGTTGATCTTCTTGCCCGCGGCGCGGCCGGCCTCGAGCAGCGCGTCGCGCTCGCGGTCGTTGTACGCGAACTCCGGCTCGGCGCCCTTCTGCCACTTGAGCTTGTACAGCGGGGGCATCGCGAGGAAGACGTGTCCCTGTTCGATCAACGGCCGCATGAAGCGGAACAGCAGCGTGAGCAGCAGCGTCGCGATGTGCTGACCGTCGACGTCGGCGTCGGCCATCAGCACGATCTTGTGATAGCGCAGCTTGCTGATGTCGAACTCATCGTGGATGCCGGTGCCGAAGGCGGTGATGATCGACTGGACTTCGGCGTTCTTGAGAACGCGGTCGATGCGGGCCTTCTCGACGTTGATGATCTTGCCTCGCAGCGGCAGGATCGCCTGGTACATCGAGTCGCGGCCCGACTTGGCGGAACCGCCCGCGGAGTCGCCCTCCACGATGTAGACCTCGCACTTGCTGGGGTCGTTGCTGCGGCAGTCGGCGAGCTTGCCGGGCAGGCCGCCGATGTCGGTCGCGGTCTTGCGGCGGACGAGCTCACGTGCGCGACGCGCCGCGAGTCGGGCCTGCTGCGAATCCGCGGCCTTGCGGATGATGGTCTTGGCCTCGGCCGGGTTCGCGTCGAACCACATCGCCAGGTGCTCGTTGCACGTCTTCTGGACGAAGCTCTTGACCTCGGTGTTACCGAGCTTGGTCTTGGTCTGGCCCTCGAACTGCGGGTCGGCCACCTTGACGGAGATGACGGCGGCCAGACCCTCTCGGATGTCGTCGCCGGAGAGCTTGCCGTCCTTCTCCTTGATGAGCTTCTTGTCGATCGCATACCGATTGACCGTGCTGGTCAGCGCCGCGCGGAAGCCCTCTTCGTGAGTACCGCCCTCAGCGGTGTTGATGGTGTTGGCGAAGGTGTGGACCGATTCCGCGTATCCCTCGTTCCACTGCATCGCGATCTCGACCTCGTGGCCCTCACCCTTGGCGGTGAAGCCGACGACGGTCTTGTGGATCGGGGCCTTGGTGCGGCTGTTGAGGTGCTTGATGTAGTCGATGAGGCCGTCCGGGTAGTGGTACGTCCGCGTCTTGACCTTAGCGATGGCCGTAGCCTTCTGCTCTTCGGTCTTGATGCTGGCGTCGCCGTCCTCCGACTCCTCCACCTCTGCCTCGAGCACGGCCTCGTGGACCCGCTCGTCGGTCAGGGTGATGGTGAGGCCCTTGTTCAGGAAGGCCATCTCCTGGAGCCGCCGGGCGATCGTCTCGATGTTGTACTCGGTGGTCTCGAAGATCTTCCCGTCGGCCCAGAAGGAGACGCTGGTCCCGGTGCCGGACGCGGCCTCGCCCTCGACGAGCGGACCCGGCTCGGCGTTGGTGTACGTCTGCCGCCACACCGAACCGTTGCGCTTGATCTCCAGCTCGACCTTCGTGGACAGCGCATTGACCACCGAGATGCCGACGCCGTGCAGACCGCCCGACACCGCGTATGAATCGGAGTCGAACTTACCGCCGGCGTGCAGCTGGGTCATGATGACCTCCACCGCGGGCACACCCGTCGCATGCATGCCGACGGGCATGCCACGACCGTCGTCCACGACGCGGATGCCGCCGTCGGCCAGCAGGGTCACGTCGACGCGGGTGGCGTAGCCGGCCATCGCCTCGTCGACCGAGTTGTCGACGACTTCCCAGATCAGGTGGTGCAGACCGCGCTCACCGGTGGAACCGATGTACATGCCGGGACGCTTGCGGACAGCTTCCAGACCCTCGAGGATGCTGATCGAGTCGGCACCGTATTCGCTCGGCTTTGACTTGCCTGACTTCTTAGGTGCGTTGCCGCTGGTGTCTGCCACTCCGGTCAGCTCCCATTCGTGTTGGGGACAGTTACCGACCAGTGTACTTGGTAATCAACCCAGAGCCGCGTTTACCACGCCCCAGTAGCGACGGAGACCGACGAACTTGGTTCAAGCCGGGACCGATCATGGGTCGATCCGGTTTAAAGCCTCTCGTGTCGAAATCGGGCGATCGTTGCGCGGCTCAGCCGTACGTGTCGCGCGGACCGCGTCCGGAGATGTGCCGCGGCCCCTTCCGCCAGGACGGCGCCTGGGGGCCGGTGATCCGCAGACTCGTCACCATTCCGTGGCCGATCACCTTCGCGATCTTCGCGATGATCTGACCCTGCATGTACCGCAGCTGTGTGGCCCACGCCGTCGACTCGGCCCTGACGTGCAGGACGGTTCCCTCGAGCCTCGTCGGGTCGGCGTGGGAGGCGATGTCGTCGCCGACGATCGACGGCCACATGCCGAACAGCGCGCCCTCGGAGATGCGGGACTCCCAGCCGTGCTGCTTGGCGACCCTGCCGACCATGCTTCCCAGCGGTTGCGGGTCGCGAGGGTCCGGACCTGCTCCTGACCAGCGCCGACGCGATCGATCACTGGTCCGGCGCCTGCTTCTGATGGGTGCTGACCGTCCCATGCCGACGGGTTTGCCCTGAGCGCGGGCCAGCGCCCGGGCCTCTTCCAGAGCAGCCCTCGCGAGGTCGTACCCCGACAGCCCCTCCGGCTGCACAGTGGGTTTCTCGTCAGTCATCATCACTCCCCTCGTCCGGAGCGGTATCCGCGCCGGACGCCCCGGCCGAGGTCGGTCCCCCTTCGGGCGCGTCGTCGGCGGTCACCACCGAGTGCCTGCGACCATCATCGTCGGTGACTCCGACACAGATCCGGCGTCCGCCGATCGATTCGGGGATGTCGTCGGCGACGGCGGCGGTGATCAGCAGCTGATCGGCGCCGGAGGTGAACTCGGCCAGCAGTCTGCGCCGGGTGACGTCGAGTTCGGCGAAGACGTCGTCGAGCATGATGATCGGTTCGACGCCGTCGGCCCGCAGCAGTTCGACACTGCCGAGCCGCAGCGACAGCGCGAACGACCAGCTCTCGCCGTGGCTGGCGAAACCCTTCGCGGGTTCGTCGCCGAGACCGAGCAGGAGGTCGTCGCGGTGCGGTCCCACCAGGCACATCCCCCGCTCGATCTCCTTGCTGCGCAGTTCGGCGAGACGCTCGGCGAGGATGTCGCGGATCGCGGGCACCGCGTCGTCACCGCCTGGGCTGGCGTCGACGGCGGCGCCGGCGGCGGACCGGTACGAGATGTGCGCGGGCCTCGAGTGCGGGGCGATCGACGAGTAGGCCTCGGTGACGAACGGGGCGAGCTGCCGCACCACCGCGATGCGGGAGGCGGTGACCTGCGCACCCGTCTCGGCGAGTTGGGCGTCCCACACGTCCAGGGTGCCGAGCACCGAATCGGCCTGTGACCCGCCCCGGCGCATCGCCGCACTCGCAGTCTTGAGCAGCGCGGATCGCTGTCGGAGAACCCGGTCGTAGTCGGCCTTCGCGCCCGCCGCGAGCGGTCGCAGCTGCGCCACCAGTTCGTCGATGAAGCGGCGACGCTCCCCCGGTTCGCCGCGCACGAGTGCGAGGTCCTCGGGTGCGAACAGCACCGCACGCAGGATTCCGAGCACTTCGCGGGTGCGCCGAACCGGTCGCGTGTTGATCGTCGCCTTGTTGGCGCCCTGGGCCGGGATCGTCAGCTCGACGGTGAGTTCGCGGCCGTCGTTCTCCACCGTTGCTGTCACCCGAGCCGCCTCGGCGTCGGTCCGCACCAGCGGAGCGTCGGACGAGACCCGATGCGAGCGCAGGGTCGCGACATAGAACAGCGATTCGAGGAGATTGGTCTTGCCGAAACCGTTGCGACCGACGAAGACCGTGGTCCCGGGCGACAACGTGAACTGCGCGTGCGGCCAGGACCGGAAGTCGCGCAGAGTCAGCTCGCGAACGAACAACGAACCGCTACCTCGCCGTCACGAGTTCGGCGTTGCGGGCTCGCCGGAGCTCTGACCACCGGTCTCGTCGATGCTCTGACCACCGGTCTCGTCGGAGCTCTGACCAGCGGTCTCGCCGATGCTCTGACCAGCGGTGTCGATCATCGCGTGGCCGCCGAACTGGTTCCGCAGAGCCGAGACGGCCTTCAGCGCCGGCGACTCGTCCTGCCGCGAGGCGAATCGGGCGAAGAGTGCCGCCGAGATCACGTTCGCGGGCACCGCATGCCTGATCGCCTCCTCCACCGTCCAGCGACCTTCGCCGGAATCAGTGGTGTAATCCGAGATCCCGGCGAGGCCGGGATCGGCGTCCAGCGCCCGGACCAGCAGTTCCAGCAGCCACGACCGCACCACCGTACCCTGGGTCCAGGCCCGGAGCGTGCCCGTCACATCTTCGATCAGCGGCTCGGCATCGAGCAGTTCGTACCCCTCGGCGTAGGCGTGCATCAGCCCGTACTCGACGCCGTTGTGCACCATTTTCGCGTAGTGACCGGCGCCGACGGGGCCGGCGTGCACGAAGCCGTCTTCACGCTCTCCGTCCGGACGGAGAGCGTCGAAGATCGGCATCACCGTCTCGACGTCGGCCTTTGAGCCGCCGACCATGAGACCGTAGCCGTTCTCGAGACCCCACACGCCACCCGAGACTCCGCAGTCGAGGTACCCGATACCGCGCTCGGCGAGCAGATCCGCGTGGGGCCGATCGTCGGAGTAGTGCGAGTTGCCGCCGTCGATGACGATGTCGCCCGGAGCGAGAAGATCGGCGAGAGCGGCGACGTTCTGCCTGGTGATGTCCCCGGCGGGAACCATCAGCCACACTGCGCGCGGAGTCGACAACGCTCCGACCATCGCCTCGAGGCTCTCCGCATCCGACACCTCCGGCCGCGGGTCGTAGCCGACCACCTCGTGTCCGGCGGCCCTCAGTCGGGTGCGCATGTTGGCGCCCATCTTGCCGAGTCCTACGAGTCCGAGTTGCATGGCGTCCTCTCCGGGAAGGGATTCAGGTCGGCTGCAGAGGCTCAGCCCGGGAGACGGACCGGCATCAGCAGATAGCTGAATTCGCTCGCCGACGCGGCGTAAGCACCCGACTCGTCGGCGGCCGGCTCGTCACCGGACGACGGCCGCAGCACCGCCGGGCGGATCGCCGCGCGACGCTGGCCCGAGCCGTCCGGTTCCGGGTTGGTGAACCCGAACTCCACCGTGTCGGTGCCGATCGCCGCCAGTCCGTCGAGCAGATAGTGGGGGTTGAACGCGATGATGATCGGTTCGCCGTAGAACTGGACAGGCAGCTCTTCCTCGGCCTTTCCGGCTTCGTCGCCGCCCGCGGTGAGCAGCACCGAGTCGCTGGAGAAGTCGAGCCGCACCTGGGCGCCGCGTTCGGCCACCAGTGAGACGCGCTTGATGGATTCGATCAGCGGGGCGCTCTCGACCACCGCGATCGAGGTGTGGTTGGCCGGAAACAGCTGGCGGAACTTCGGGAACTCCGCGTCCAGGAGCCGGGTGGTGGTCTTCTTCGCGTTGTCGGTGATGCCGAGCATCCCCTCGGAGCCGATCGCGTTCACGGCGCCGAACGCGAGTTCGACGTTGCCGGTGGCGTCGGCGCCGGCCGACTTCGCGGCTTCGGAGAGGGTCTTGGCGGGAACGAGCGCCGCACCGGCCGCACTCGCATCCGCCGGGTTCCACTGCAGCTCGCGGACCGCGAGCCGGAAGCGGTCGGTGGCCGCGAGAACCACTTTGTCGCCGTCGATCTCGACGCGAACACCGGTCAGCATCGGCAGGGTGTCGTCCTTGCCCGCGGCCACGGCCACCTGCGAGACGGCTTCGGAGAACAGCTCTGCAGGAACCGATCCGGTGTTCTGCGGCACTTCGGGCAGCTCGGGGTAGTCCTCGACCGGCATCGTCGGCAGCGAGAACTTGGCACTGCCGCAGCTGATCGCGACGCGGCTGCCGTCGATCGTGACGTCGACCGGCTTGTTGGGCAGCGCCTTGGTGATGTCGGCGAGCAGCCGGCCCGAGACCAGGGCTTTTCCGCCTTCGGCGACTTCGGCCGAGATGGTCTGGGTGGCCGAGACCTCGTAGTCGAAACCGGCTACCTGGAGTCCGTGCTCGTCCGCGGTCAGGACGACGCAGCCGAGAACAGGGACGGGCGGCCGGGAAGGCAGGCTCCGGGCCACCCACGCGACAGCATCGGCGAACTCGTCACGCACGACACGAAACTTCATCGGTGGTGTAACCCCTTCTCGACATGCCGGGTCTGGCGCAGGGTGCAGCAGGGCCCGGCGGTGGTTGGTCGCAGAACCCCACTGTAGAGCGCTTCGGCCTCGGATGCGGAACCGGATCGATAACTCGGTCGCGACTTCGGAGCGTCCGGCGAAGCGGACGCGGTCGCGCGGTCGCCGCAGGCTGTGTATGCACACAGCTTCTTTTAAAAGATGTTCTTCAAAGAAGAAATCTTCTTAGTAATAGGCGGTGTGAGTTCTGTGGGTAACAGCTCGTCTGTGCTGGTCACGGCCTCCGACGAGGTGTGGACTCCCGGTGGACGAGGGCGGTGGATGAATCGGGGCGGTTGTGGACGGATCTAACTGTTCAACCGACACGCACCTGTTGTCCACAGAAATCGCCCCTGTTGTCACCAGATCATCCACACGTGCGACGCACGCGCGTCCTGGGCTTTTCCATGGGGTCCCCCTCGCGGAGGAATCGTGAAAAAAGTCGGCGGCGGACTCGTCAGAGTCTGCCGCCGACGTCGAGAGTGCGCGCCAGTGTACCGATCAGCGGTTCGCGCGCTGCTTGATGCGCGCGGTCAACTCCTGCACTTGGTCGTAGATGTTGCGGTTCTCATGCATCTCCTTGCGGATCTTCTTGTCCGCATGCATCACCGTGGTGTGGTCGCGATCGAAGGTCTCACCGATCTTCGGCAACGACAGATCCGTCAGCTCACGGCACAGATACATCGAGATCTGCCGCGGCAGCGTCAGTGCACGGACCTTGCTCGGACCGCAGAGATCGTCGATCGAGAGATCGTAGAAGTCAGCGGTCACCGCCACAATGCTCGCGGCGCTCACGTCCATCGGACCCGAGTCCGGGATCAGCGCCTTGAGCACCACCTCTGCCAGGGTGATGTCGAGTTCTGTGTTGTTGAGAGAGGCGAACGCGGTCACTCGGATGAGGGCGCCCTCCAGCTCGCGGATGTTGCGCTCGATCTTCGACGCGATCAGTTCGAGGACGTCGTCCGGTGCCGCGAGCTTGTCCATCTGGGCCTTCTTGCGGAGGATCGCGATGCGCGTCTCCAGGTCCGGTGGCTGGACGTCGGTGATGAGGCCCCACTCGAACCGGGTGCGGAGCCGGTCCTCGAGTGTCGCGAGCTGCTTGGGCGGCCGGTCGGAGGAGACGACGATCTGCTTGTTCGCATTGTGCAGCGTGTTGAACGTATGGAAGAACTCCTCCTGGATGCCCTCCTTGCCCTCCAGGAACTGGATGTCGTCGATCAACAGCATGTCGATGTCGCGGTACCTGCGCTTGAAGGCGACGCGGCGGTCGTCGCGCAGAGAGTTGATGAAGTCGTTGGTGAACTCCTCGGTCGACACGTACTTCACGCGCATGCCGGGGAAGAGTCGTTGCGAGTAGTGGCCCGCGGCGTGCAGCAGGTGGGTCTTGCCCAGGCCGGACTCGCCCCAGATGAACATCGGGTTGTAGGCGCGCGCCGGATTCTCGGCCACGGCCACGGCCGAGGCGTGTGCGAATCGATTCGACGCGCCGATGACGAAGGTGTCGAAGGTGTACTTCGGATGCAGTGAGGTGGTGCCGTTGTCTGGTGCGCTCGTCTCTCGCTGCTCGAAGTAGTTCGACCACTCGCGCGGTTCCACCGGACGCGACGGCGGCGCCGACTGCGGGTAGTTCAGCGCCGCGAGCTGCTCGTCGGACGGGATCGCGGGACTCGCGGGATAGGTCGGTGTCGGGATCGCCGGGCCGGCGGCGTTCGCGGCGTCGTACGGGGAGCTCGGAACGAATGGTTCCGGTGTGACGTTTGTTGCACCTGTGGCGCCTGAGTGTGGATGAGTATCCCCAGCCGCTTCCGCACCATCCACGGGCTGGGGAGAGATCTCCTCCGGCTCGGCGACGCGGACCGCGATGTCGACGCTCTGGCCGAGGTGTCGACTGAGTGTGAGGCGCACCGCGTCGCGCAGATTCCGTTCGATCTGCTCCTGCACGAGCGTGTTGGGGACGGCCAGCAGTGCGAATCCTTCGATCATCGTCAGCGGCTGGACCAGCGACAACCAGGCTCGTTGCTGTCGGGTGAGCGGCTCCACCTCGGCCGGACCGGTGTTGGCCGACAGATCAGCGACGACTGCGTTCCAGATGTCGGAGAATGACTCCCGGTCGCCGGCCACTGGCTCCCCCTCGTTTGGTCGAATCGGATCGTTTCAGACCTAGAGGGTGCCACGAACGCGGGTCTCGGCGCGAGTTGTCCACAAAGTTGTCCACACCTGTGGATTGTTCTGTGAACAAATCCCACAGGTGTAATTCGGGTCTGGAGATATCTGCAGGTAACCCGTCGTTTGATTTGGTTTCCGGGGGCCAGTACCCTCGAAAGGTCGCCTGTACATGGACTGCGGTAACGCGCGCTCATCACGAGCTCGGCCCCGGCCGATCCATGAGGGGCCGAAGACCGCCTGCAGTTCCAACACGAGGAGTTTCCAGTGGCCAAGGGGAAGCGCACCTTCCAGCCGAACAACCGTCGTCGCGCTCGCGTGCACGGCTTCCGTCTGCGTATGCGGACTCGCGCCGGTCGCGCCATCGTGAACGCACGTCGTTCCAAGGGCCGCGCCAAGCTGACCGCCTGAGTCGCGAATCCGGCCCGGGCAATCGGTGTCGGCCGACTCGGCGCGGATTTCTAGGAAGTCCGATTTCACCCGCACACTCTCCAAGGGTGTGCGGGTTTCGGCACGTGATCTGACAGTTCACGTGGCGCCGGTCGCACCGGCGTGGCCGGACGGGAGTCGATTGCGCCCGGACGTGGCCCTGCACGGTGGGCCGTGGCTCGGCCTGATCATCTCGAAGAAGGTCGGTAACGCCGTGATCCGTCACAGGACCGCACGACGCCTTCGTCGTGCCTTCGCCGAGAGTGCGCCTTCGGTGCTCCCGCCGGAGACCTTCGTGGTACTGCGAGCGCACCCCGGAATCGTGGATCGTTCGAGTTCCGAACTGGCCGAGACGCTGCGCGGCGCGTTCGCCCACCGCAAGGTGGCCGCTGCCTGTGCGCGTGCGGACCGGGGAACGGTCGTCCCATGAGTCTCGGACAGCGGCTCTATCGTCTCCCGCGGGCGAGCTTGATCTTCGTCATCGAGCTCTACCGGACGTGGATCTCGCCGACTCGAATGCCCACCTGTCGGTTCGAACCCACCTGCAGCGGCTACGCCGTCGAAGCGCTCGACAAACACGGATTCGTGTGGGGCTCGGTACTCGCGACGTGGCGCCTGCTGAAGTGCGGCCCGTGGCACAAGCCCGGTTACGACCCGGTCCCCGAACGAGGACCCGTGGAGTGGCTGCGCAGCAAGACTTCAAACAGTGGTGCCACCGCACCAACTTCAGATAGGGGTAAGTGAGCCGTGCTCAACTTCATCTACTACCCGGTGTCCTGGATCATGTGGGTCTGGCACTGGCTGTTCGACAGCATCATGCCGAACTCCCCCGGCTGGGACGGAATAGCGTGGGCCCTGTCGGTGGTGTTCCTGGTCTTCACCCTCCGCGCGATTCTGTACAAGCCGTTCGTAAAGCAGATCCGCACGACGAAGCAGATGCAGGAAATCAACCCGCAGATGCAGGCGATTCGCAAGAAGTACGCCAACGACCGGGTCAAGATGACCGAGGAGATGCAGAAGCTCCAAAAGGAGCACGGCTTCAATCCACTCCTCGGGTGTCTGCCGATGTTCATGCAGATCCCGGTCTTCATCGGTCTGTTCCACGTGTTGCGTTCGTTCAACCGGATGGGTGCGGGCACCTCGATGCCGATCGGCGGTTCGGCCAGCGGCGGCATGACTGCCGAGCAGACCCGCAATACCGCCAACTACGTCTTCAGTGCCGACCAGGTGCAGAACTTCCTGGATGCGCGACTGTTCGGTGTTCCGCTCTCGTCGTACATCACCGAACCGGTCGACCAGTTCAAGGCGTTCGTCGATCCTGGCCAGCCCATCGACTTCTCGCGCTGGCAGATCGCCGCCGTGGTGATCCCGCTGATGATCGTGGCCTCGATCGCCACGCATATGAACTCGCGGGCCTCGGTCGCGCGGCAGAGTGCTGAGGCGATGGACAATCCTCAGACACGGATCATGAACAAGCTCGCACTGTACGTCTTCCCGCTGGGCATTCTGGTCACTGGTCCGTTCTTCCCGGTCGCCATCCTCCTGTACTGGGTCAGCAACAACCTCTGGACCTACGGCCAGCAGCACATCGTCTTCGGACGCATCGCACGTGAAGAAGAAGAGGCGAAGGCCGCGAAGGAAGAGCGGCTCAGGGCCGCAGCACCGAAGCCCGGCGCCCGACCCGACAAGACGAAGAGGGCACCGACCACGGTTGCGGTCGTCGACGGTGAAGTGGACGACGCGTCAGATGAGACGAAGTCCGCCGGCGGCAAGAAGTCGAGTCCAGCCAAGCGCCAGGGCACGACCAAGCCGGCGGCCAACAAGCCGTCTCCCGGGCAGAAGCCGAGTCAAGCGAAGCCGGGCGGAGCCAGGAAATCCGGCAGCAAGCGCAATAAGAAGAAGGGTCGGCCCGGCGGCCGTTGACGGCGCCGCGACTCATTCAGACGTTTCCATTAAGTGAGGTAGAAGATGACGGACCAGACTGTGTCGAGTGACGACACTGAACAGGTCGATCCTGTGGAGCCCATCGAGCAGGACGCTGATCTCGACGAGATCGATGAAGAGGATCAGTTGGTCGAGGAGGGCGAGATCGCCGGCGACTATCTCGAGCAGTTGCTCGACATTCTCGACTTCGACGGCGACATCGATCTCGACGTCGACGGTGACCGAGCGATCGTCAGCATCGACGGCGGCAAGGACCTGACCAAGCTCGTCGGTCGCAACGGCGAGGTGCTCGACTCACTCCAAGAGCTGACGCGACTGGCTGTGCAGCAGTCGACCGGTGACCGCAGCCGCTTGATGCTCGACATCAGCCGCTGGCGTGCTGATCGCCGCGACCGTCTCGCTCGCATCGGCAACGAGGTCGCCGAGCGTGTGCGGGATTCGGGCGAGAGTGAGTCGCTCGACCCGATGACTCCCTTCGAGCGGAAGATCGTGCACGACGCCGTCGCCGCGGTTGACGGAGTTTACAGCGAGAGTGAGGGGGCGGAGCCGAACCGCCGTGTGGTCGTCATCAAGGAATGACGACTCCCCTGATCCGGGGTTAGCCCCGGTTGGATATCCGCAGACGATCCCCGCAACGCTCTGACAACAGGGTGTCGCGGGGATCGTCTTTTCGACACAGTGACTTTATGGGTCCAGGGTCTAAGGCCTTGTCTGAAACTCTCCCATTCGGTTGTTTTGACTTACGTCAGTGTGATTCTCCGGGTCGGCGTCATCAGATGCTCTGAGCGCGTTTCACGTGAAACCCGCGCCCGCGTCCGACTGTCCAGCTCGATCAGCGCTGTTCGCGGCTGGCCCTGTGTTTCACGTGGAACAAGACCAGGGGCTGAAGCTCCGGTCGACGGGTGGCGTCAGGTTGTGGGTTAGATCGGCAACCTGTGGAAATCGGTTCCCGACGTCGGGTGGCGGGTCGGTGCGGACTAAACTGAATGAGGCTGTCCGGCTACGGTGCGAAGTCTGTCCTCAGATGTGTGCTTGCCCTGAGCGTGTCCGCTCCCCTAGCAGGGTGGCCGGTAGTTGTCTCGATCGTGGATCTGCTGCGTGCTTCAGGATCGCGGCTCGCGAGCGGAGCGGGTTTCACGTGAAACCACTCAACCGATCGGGCACCACAACGGCCGTGTTCCACGTGGAACATCGAAGGGATGAATAGATGTCAGAGGATGACCCGACGCCGGCGGCTGCCGAATCGACGCCGGAGATCGCTGCGGCCATATTCGGCGAACGACTGCCGCCGGCCGAGAAGTACGCGCAGATTCTGTCTGAGGAGGGCGTGGTCCGCGGACTCATCGGTCCCCGTGAACTGCCGCAACTCTGGACCAGGCACCTGCTCAACTGTGCCGTTGTCTCCGAGGAGATTCCGGATGGTGCGAGCGTCATCGACATCGGGTCCGGCGCGGGCTTGCCCGGTATCCCCCTCGCGATCGCTCGTCCGGACTTGGCGGTCACTCTCATCGAGCCGTTGCTTCGCCGGACCACCTTTCTTGAGGAAGTGGTCTCCGGGCTTCCACTCGACAACGTGACGGTGGTACGCGGTCGCGCCGAAGAGAAGGCGGTGCTGAAGGCCGTGGAGCCGGCGGATGTAGTCACGTCGCGGGCTGTCGCGCCGCTGGAACGGCTGGCGAAATGGTCCGCTCCCCTGATCCGAGGAGGCGGCAGATTGGTCGCATTGAAGGGGCAGTCTGCGCCTGACGAGATCGCTCGCGATTGGGAGAAGGTGATGAGGTCCGGGATCCGGGATCTGGCAGTGGCTCAATGCGGGACGATGCTGGAGACGCCGACCACGTTGATAGTCGGGCGGCGGAATGAGACAGCACGTGATGCGCGGGCGGCCCGTCGGGCTGCCCGCCGGAACTGATGGAGGCTCAAGAATTGGTGTCATTTCGCCGGAGGGCGCACAATGGAAGCACTGACCGAAGGAGTTCCGGGGTGCCCAACCACGAGCCCAGCGTTTCACGTGAAACGCCACCAGTACCGCCAGTGCAGAGCTACGACGACACCCCGATAGCGACCGCAGCAGCCCGCGCGAGCCAGGTTTTGACCCCCGGCGGCACCGGCAGGCTCCCCCGACCGCCACAGCCGCGGGTGATGACTATCGCGAACCAGAAGGGTGGAGTCGGAAAGACGACATCCGCCGTGAACCTTGCGGCCGGCCTCGCGCTGCACGGCCTCGGGGTCCTGGTCATCGATCTCGATCCGCAGGGTAATGCGAGTACGGCCCTGGGCATCGACCATCGCAAGCCGGGAATCGCGTCTGTATACGAGATGCTTCTCGACGACGTGCCGCTGCGGGAAGCGATCCAGAAGTCGCCGGCGAACGATCGGTTGTACTGCGTGCCGTCAACTCTCGATCTCGCCGGCGCCGAGATCGAGTTGGTTTCCGTCGTAGCGCGCGAGAGTCGCCTGCGAAATGCCCTCGATCCGGCCGTGCTGGCCGAGCTCGAGATCGACTACGTGCTGATCGACTGCCCTCCGTCGCTCGGGCTGTTGACGGTCAACGCGATGGTCGCGGCCCGTGAAGTCCTCATTCCGATCCAGTGCGAGTATTACGCGCTCGAGGGCGTGGGCCAGCTGCTGCGGAATATCGAACTCGTCCAGGCACATCTGAACAAGGAACTGCATGTGTCGACCATTCTGTTGACCATGTATGACGGCCGCACCAAGCTCGCGGATCAGGTGGCTGCGGAGGTTCGGAATCACTTCGGCGACAAGGTGCTGTCGACGATCATTCCCCGCAGTGTGAAGGTCTCCGAAGCTCCGGGCTTCGGTATGACGATCATCGAGTACGACCCGGGTTCACGTGGATCCATGAGTTATCTCGACGCCGCCCGTGAGCTGGCGGAGCGAGGCGCTGCTGTAGGAGGAACGGTATGAGTCAGCGAGACACTCAACGTCGCGGAGGTCTGGGACGAGGTCTGGCAGCACTGATTCCTACGGGGCCGAGCGATGACGATCACGGTGTGAATACCACGAAGATGGGTTCCGCCGCCGCGGACGTCGTCATCGGTGGCGGATCACCGAAGGTCGGTGCTGCGGTGGCGGAGAAGCCATCGTCGGATCTCCTCGCGCCGACCGGTCCCGCGCCCTCAGCGTCACAGGCCTCTTCCGCGAGCGGTGGAGCAGACGAGATCGGCGCCGTCTACCGTGAGATCGCACCGAGCGATATCGAGCCGAACCCGAAGCAGCCGCGCACAGTCTTCGACGAGGAGGCGCTCTCCGAACTCGAGCACTCGATTCGGGAGTTCGGTCTCATGCAACCGATCGTGGTGCGGGAGCTCCCCTCCCCCGGCGCGAATGGCGCGCGCTATCAGCTCATCATGGGCGAACGACGGTGGCGCGCCGGCAGCAATGTGGGCCTGGAGACCATCCCGGCCATCGTTCGGGAGACCCCGGATGGCGATCTGCTCCGAGACGCTCTGCTGGAGAACATTCACCGAGCACAGCTGAACCCACTCGAAGAGGCCGCCGCCTATCAGCAGTTGCTCGAAGAGTTCGACGTGACACACGAAGAGCTCGCCACTCGGCTCGGTCGATCACGCCCGGTGATCACCAACATGATCCGGCTGCTGCGGCTCCCGATTCCGGTCCAGCGCAGGGTTGCGGCCGGTGTCCTCTCCGCCGGGCATGCTCGCGCACTCCTCGCTCTGGAAGCGGGTGCCGACGCACAGGAGGCACTGGCGGCGCGGATCGTCGCGGAGGGACTGTCGGTCCGAGCCACGGAGGAAGCAGTCACTCTCGCGAATCGGGACGGCGTCGACGACAAGCCCGCCGCGAAGAAGCGGAAGCCGATGGAGATGCCGGGGCTGCAGGATGTGGCGAACCGGCTGTCCGATCGTCTCGATACCAAGGTGACGGTGAGCCTGGGTAAGCGGAAGGGACGCGTATCGATCGAATTCGGATCGGTCGACGATCTGGAGCGGATCGTCAATGTGATCGCCGAACAGACCGAAAAGTAGTCCCGCAAAGGGGTATACGAGAATACGTGGCTGTTTCGTCACTGTGACGGCGTCCATGTGTGGCGCTAAACCTTGACGATCTTCCGCCGCGAGAAGGAGGAGACCGCAGCGATGGGTCTGTCTGTGGTGCCACTGGAGCTCGAAGACTTCGAGACTCTGCCGCTGCATTCCCGTCGTTGCGTCTTCTGGGAGGTCGATCGGACCGGTGGGTCGCCCGCGATCGACACGGTGATCACCGGAGGTGATAAGCGCACGGACTCCGCCGGACCCGAGAGTGAGTTCGACAAAGAGGCTTGGCTGTCGGGACTGCTGCTGGAATGGGGTGTGTGCTGTCAGGTCGCTGTGGAACCCACGACCGGACGAGTCGTCGGTGCCGCCTTCTACTCCCCGCCGGGACGGGTGCCCCGCGCGCAGCACTTCCCCACCGCCCCGGTCGGTGCGGATGCCGTTCTACTCACTACGATTCGCATGGAACCGGGCTTCGAGAGCGAGTCGACGGCACTGCTCGACGCCGTCGTGGCCGACCTCGTCCGGCGCGGAGTGCGCGCGGTGGAGGCGTTCGGTTTCAGCGGCGACGACGAGTCCCTCGCGATGGATCTGGTGACGTTGCTTCTCGGCAGCGGCCTGGCCGCTGACGTGTGCCGCCGGTGCATTCTGCCGACCCGACTGCTGACGGACTTCGGGTTCGAGGTGGTCGCCGACGACCCGTACCTGCCGCGTCTGAGGCTCGAACTCGACGAGGGCCTGGGTTGGAAGAGCCAGGTGGAGCGTGCGCTCCGGAAACTGGTGGAGACCCCGCCGGCGGAAATGCTGGCGGACCCGATCAGTCAGCCGGTGACCTGTTCTGCCGCAAGCAGTTCGGCGAACGTGTAAGTTCCGGTCGGCCGGTCGTTCTCACCGAGCAGGTACAGCCGCTTGACTGCGACCAGGACGGCTTCGGCGATGGTGTCGCGGATGGCGGGGTCGCTCAGCTGCGCGGCGTCGTGAGGATTGGTGATGTAGCCGGCTTCGATCACGATGACCGGCATCCGCGTGGAGCGCAGGATGTTCCAGGTCCGTGGGTGGCTGCGGCAGTCGAGGAAGCCGGTGCGTGCCACGATCTCCCGCTGGATGTACCCGGCGAGATTGCGCCCGATCGTGGAGTAGGAACCGTGCGTGTTGCCGAAGTAGAACGTCGCGAGCCCGCTGGCCTTCTCGTTCGGGTAATGGCCGGTTCGCAACGAGATCATCAGGTCGACATCGGCGAGATTGGCCACCCGCACACGGTCGTCGTCGGTCGGGGTCGTCTTCGCGTCATGCGACAGGAATGTCTCCATACCCGCGGCGGACATCCGGCCCTCGAGACGGGCCGCCAGATCCCAGAGCAGGGTGTTCTCGTTCCCGATGGGGCTCTCGTCGCCGGGATCGATCAGAATTCGCTTACCGGTGAGCTGCGGACCGGACTTGCGAACGTGCTCCTCCTCGCGGATCGCGTGCGGCGAGCCGCCGGTGACGCGGGTGCCGAGACGTTCCAGTGATCGCAGCGTCGCGGGCCCGCAGATGCCGTCGGACGAGAGACCGTACTCGGTCTGGTACAGGCAGACGGCGTGGTGCGTCACCTCGCTGAAGATTCCATCCACCAGTCCGTGGTAGTAGCCGAGATTCTGCAGGCGCGACTGGAGCGTGGCGACGTCGTCGCCCGTCATCGGCGCGGAGAGCCGGTAGAGCAGAATGCGGGCGCCCAGACGGTACGAGGCTTCGCGCAGGGCGGTGTAGGTGGCGTATCCGACGATCCCGTCGACGATCAGTCCGCGTTCCTGCTGGAAGGCGCGCACCGCACGGTCGCAGGCCTTGTCGAAGACCGCCTCGGGCGGCGACCAGGGGCCCTGCGTGGTGGACGGCGGGGTGGGTGCAGCGTCGGGCAGTAATCCACGGGTGGCCAGAATGGCCCTGATCTCGGCTACCGCAGAACCGTGGTCCCCCAGACGCAACACCTGCATACGTACTTCCCACTCTCTCGATACCGCCGACCCGGACCGAGGCATTGCTGATCCGAGACTCGCACCATTCTCTCAGCCAGCGCCGGGCGCGACAAATGATCGCGCCGTTCTGTGACGATCGGCCCACGGCCCGGGTGCGGGCGTGGGCCGATCGGCAGCGATGTCAGGCGAGGACGTCGGACAGTTCGCGAAGCAGAGCCGCCTTGGGCTTGGCGCCCATGATGGTCTTGACCGGCTTACCGCCGGAGAAGAGCATGAGCGTGGGAATGCTCATGATCTGGTACTCGCGGGCGACGTTCGGGTTCTGGTCGACGTCGACCTTCGCGACGGTCAGCTTGTCGCTGTTGTCGCGGGCGATCTCCTCGAGCACCGGAGCCACCATTTTGCAGGGGCCGCACCAGGTGGCCCAGAAGTCGACGAGGACGGGCTTGGACCCGGAGGCCTCGATCACGTCGCCGGCGAAGGTCGCGTCGGTGACTGCAACGGTGTTCTCAGACATTCTTCCTCCTGAATGGTCGTCGGCTCGGATGGCCGGCGTGAGGTTCGGTCAGGCGTGGGCCTGGTCGGCGAGCCATCGTTCGGCGTCGATAGCGGCCGAACAGCCGCTGCCGGCGGCGGTGATCGCCTGTCGGTAGGTGTGGTCGACGAGATCGCCGCAAGCGAAGACGCCGGGAAGGTTGGTGTACGTGGTGCGGCCGACGACCTTGACGTAACCGTCGTCGTCGAGCTGGACCTGTCCCTTGACGAGATCGCTTCGCGGATCGTGACCGATCGCGACGAACATTCCCGTCGCGTCGAGCGTCCGGACCTCTCCGGTCTCGGTGTCGGTGAGCTCCAGTTCGGTGACGGTGTTCTCGCCCTTGACCGCCGAGACGGTCGCATTGGTGATGAATCGGATCTTCTCGTTCTCGCGAGCGCGTTCGAGCATGATCTTCGAGGCGCGGAACTCGTCGCGGCGGTGGATCAGCGTGACCGACTTCGCGAACTTGGTCAGGAAGGTCGCTTCCTCCATCGCTGAGTCGCCGCCACCGACCACCGCGATGTCCTGGTCCCGGAAGAAGAAGCCGTCGCAGGTGGCGCATGCGGAGACACCGCGGCCGAGCAGTTCCTGCTCGCCCGGGACGTTCAGATAACGTGCCGCCGCCCCCATCGCGAGGATGACGCTGCGGGCCCGGTGGACTTCGCCGGCGACCTCGACCTCTTTGATCTCGCCCTCGAGCCGCAGGGCGTCGACCTCCTCCATGCGCAGGTCGGCTCCGAAGCGGAGCGCCTGCTCGCGCATCTCGTCCATCAGTTCGGGACCCTGGATCCCCTTCTGGAAGCCGGGGAAGTTCTCGACCTCGGTCGTCGTCATGAGGGCGCCGCCGAAGGAGATGCCCTCGAAGACCAACGGCGACAGTTCGGCCCGGGCAGCGTAGATCGCCGCCGTGTAGCCGGCAGGCCCCGACCCGACGATGATCACGTCATGGATCTGGTTCTGGTTGTCGCTCATCAATCCTCCGTTGTCGCGTAGTCCGCTCGGTGCGGCCTGCATCGTGCGATGACGCCGGGCAGACGCATCAGTCAACACCAGAGTATGGCGCGATGTTCCCGCGTGTGCGTTCCGGTGCGGCGCACCTCACCGAGGAGCCGTTCGGCGCGACGGTTCAGCCACCGGTGAGTCGGTCGATCACGGAATCGAGACGGGCCGCGATCGCATCGGGCATCGGCGCCGCCGACTGCCCGCGTTCTCGCAGCTCCGTCTGCACGCGATCGAGCGCGGCGAGCACTTGAGCGGCGTGCGGATCGGCGGCGAGCCGACTCCGGACGTGTGCGGCGACTTCGGGCTCGAGTGCGTCCGCGTGCAGATCCGCCAGCAGCTCCGTCGAGTACGGCGGCTCAGGCGCGGGGCGGCCCGCCCGGTGCTTCGCTGAAGGAACCATGATCTTTGAGAATCGCCTATCGTCCGTCGTCGCCATCCACACTACTTAGACGCACGTGCCGACGAATCGGTTCCGGCGATGATCTCCGGTGAGTCGGCCGGAGCCCTAACAGTCATCGTCCAGATACTCGAGAACCATCGCGAGCTTGGCCCGGCCGCGGGAGCAGCGGCTCTTGACCGTCCCGCAGGCCACCGACAGGATCGCCGCGGCGTCGCGGATCGAGTATCCGTGATAGTCGACGAGAATGACGGCGTCCCGCTGGTCGGGCGGCAGTACGTCGAGAGCTCGGCCGATCGACAGTCCGACGTCGATCCCGACCGTGTAGTCGCGTTCGTCGGCGAGCAGTGCCGACTCGAACTCGATGAGGGGCATGGTCTCGTGACAGCGGATGCGGCGCAGGCGGTCGAGGCAGGAGTTCACGACGATCTTGTGCAACCAGCTCGACACTGATGCGTCGGCTCGGTAGGAGGTGGCCGTGCGGTAGATGGAGATCCACGCGTCCTGCATCGCGTCCGCGGCGTCGTCCTCATTGCCTGTGGTGCGTAAGGCGATGGCCCAGAGATGATTCCGGTGCCGTTCGTACAGTTCGCGGAACGCTCCGGCGTCGCCCCCGATGTGTGCGCGAAGCAAGTGCGCATCGGTCTTCTGATCGATGATCCCCCGAGTCATGCGACGACACTAAGCGCGAAACAGTGCCGGATTCGAGCTTTTCCTCACTTTGTGGATGGTTGTTGGCGAACCTGTGGACGAATCGCGCGGTGAAGCCGACTTATGCACATCAGAGTGTGTTCTCGAGGCTCTGTCCGCCTCGGTGCCGTTGTCGCCGCCGCTCTTACTAGGCTGGTCTCATGAGCGACGACAAGCCCTTGGCCGCTTGGCGGGCCGCCCGATCGATGGGCCGGATGGCCGTTCCCGGTGAGCTGGCGCTGACCAAGACGCACGTCGTCTTCGAGCCGAAGTCGAAGCGAGCCGCCGGCGCGCGCTTCTCGGTCGCGCTGAAGTTCGTGGCAGCCGTCGGGTCGGCGCCGGGAACCGGCAGGCTGCTCTCCGGCGGCAAGGCCGATCGTCTGTGTCTCACCCTCGGTGACGGTTCGGAGTGGTTGTTCGTGATCGCGGAACTGGACGACGCGTGCACACGGATCCGTGAGCGTCTCACGGCGAACCGCTGACCGTCGCCCGGTGCGACGGCGGCCGGCTCAGCCGAAGATCTTGTCGTAGGTGGCGACGAACATCTCGGTGACCACATCGTGGACCGAGTCCACCTGGAACAGATCGGGGCCGGCCTGCTCGTTGATCGGGTCGGTCAGTGCCATCTGCCAGTCGACGAGCAACTGCGTGATGGCGCCGACGAGGCCGATGGCCGCGAGCTTCTGCTTCGGAGTGGTCGGCCGTCCGTTGCTCGCGAATCCGGCGATCAGATCGGCCCAGTCGTGAATGGCGCCGAGCCGCAACTTCTCGATCTCGGGTGCCACGCCGACCACCTCGATGAGGATGACCCGCGCCCGCCGCGGATCTTCCACGAGACTGTTGATGAAGCCGCCCAATGCCTCCTCGGCGAGGATCGGGATGACAGCCGCCGGAACCGGTCCGTCGGCCACGCCGGCGCGATCGATGACCTCGGTGGCCGCCGCGATCGTCGCGCTGCGAGCGATGTCGACGCAACGCTGGTACACCGCTGCAAGAAGATTCACTCGGTCGGGAAACGACTCGTAGAAGTACCGCTGCGTCAGACCGGCTTCGTCGCAGATCTTCTTGACCGAGACGTTGACGTATCCCTCGGTGCCGAACAACTCCACACCCGCTTCCACGAGCGCGGATCGTCGTTGTTTCTGTCGCTCCGCGGCGGACACACCCCCGTATGTTCGCCCACCACTGTTTTTGTTCATCGAATCAGATTCTACCGCCGAGGCGATTCGGGCCAGGGGTTGGCACCGCATATCTGACACGGTACTGTGTCAAATAAATCGGACGAGAACAATCCGTCCGTGCGTTCTGGAGGGGTGGAGATTGCTGGACTTCCTGCCCGAACCGATGCGGGAGCCGACGGTGCTCGCGATCCCGTTCTTCGCGGTTCTGCTGCTGTTGGAGACCTACGCCGCGGCCAAGTTGGAGCGGGAGGACGGCGACGGCCGGCCGCCCAAGGGCTCCTATGAGCGCAGGGACGCGCGGACGTCGATCCTGATGGGGCTCGTCTCGATCGGGACGTCGGCCTTCTGGAAGTTCGTCGCTCTGTTCGGGTACAGCGCGCTGTTCGCGTACGTCGCGCCGTGGCATCTGCCGGTCGACGCCTGGTACACCTGGGTGATCGGCTTCATCGCTCTCGACTTCCTCTTCTACTGGGAGCACCGGATCGCCCACCGGGTACGCCTGGTCTGGGCCACTCACCAAGCCCACCACTCCAGCGAGTACTTCAATTTCGCGACGGCGCTCCGGCAGAAGTGGAACAACAGCATGGGTATCATCATGTGGGCGCCCCTCCCCCTGCTCGGCTTCCCGCCCGCGGTGGTCTTCGCCGTGTACTCGCTGAACCTCGTCTATCAGTTCTGGATCCACACCGAGCGGATCGACAAGATGTGGAAACCCTTCGAGTTCGTGATGAACACGCCCTCGCACCACCGAGTGCATCACGGCAGCGATCCGGAATACCTCGACCGCAATTACGGCGGCACCTTCATCGTCTGGGACCGGCTCTTCGGCTCGTTCCAGCCCGAACTCGACCGGCCGCACTACGGGCTCACCAAGCCCGTCGAGACCTACAACATCTGGACCCTGCAGACGCACGAGTACGTGAACATCGCCCGCGACGTCCGCGAGGCCCCGTCTCTGCGCGCCAAGCTCGGCTACGTCTTCGGTCCGCCCGGGTGGGCGCCGGCTCCGGAGAAGGTCTCGTCGTGAGCCGTCAGGAGACGCTGACCTTCGAGATCACGGCCTGGTAGTCGCCGCTCGGCCCCACGGGCAGAGTGGTGAGCCAGACGATGAAGTACGGCGCCGACGCCGGCTCGTCGACCTTGATCGTCGTGGACTTGGAGTCCACGGTTCCGCCGCCGACCTGCGTGGTCTGATCGAGGCTGGTCGGAGACCTCTGGTCCGACGTCCGCAGCTCCACTTGGAAGCCGGGAGTGGTGGTCGTGATCGTCACCGATCGCACGGTGTTGTCGCCGCCGGTGGCGAAGAGCAGCCCCATCCCCGACTTGAGACCGCCGAACTGCGGACTGCCACGGTAGGCGTCGGTCCGCCAGGCCGGCGGGGTGCCGGTGAGCACGTTCTGGATGTTCGGTGCGGAGTCGGGCGGTTCGCCGGACACGTCCAGGAGCGTCACCGACTTGAGGCTCACCGCCGGAGCCGCGGGAGTGCGAGCGGGTGCCGACGTCGCCGATGCGCTCTCACTCGGCAGGATCGAGTCGATATCGGACTCGGTGTTGCCCGAGCCGCCGAAGACGTTGGTCATCGCGACCACCACGGCGACGATCAGGAAGAGCACGAACAGACCGGCGCCCGCCAGCAGCGCGGTGTTGCGGCGACCCGCCTCACCCTCGCCCAGCAGGCGTTCCTTGCGCGTCCTCGACAGCGGCGCCACGGAGACCGGAGCCTCCCGGGACTCGACGCGCGGGATCATGTCGGTCTTGAGATCGACCACGGTCGCCTGGTCCAGGACGTGCTGGACGGTGGCCGCGGTGCGGATGCCCCGGTCGCCCTCGAGAGCGCGCGAGGCGACGGCCGAGATCTCGAACGGGATCTCGGGCTTCACCGCGCGCGGTGCGATCGGACGCGACGGATGCTCGGGATCGGGCTCGGCGGGCGGAATCCCGCCGACCGGCGCGGAACCCGCTGTCGCGACCGCACCGGTGGCGGCGTCGAGCGGCCAGCGGTTGAGCAGCAGCGCGTACAGGACCGCTCCGAGACCGCGGACGTCGCCGGTCCGGTCGTCACCGGGGATGACCGCCGGGAAGGCGAGGACCGCATCACCGTCGGTGCTGACGCGGATCCGGTCCGGGTGGTCGATCGACAGAGTCGCACCGGTGCGGTGCGCTGCTTCGGCGCCCGCGGCCAGAGCCCGGACCGCGCGCGCGGCACCCATCGCCGACGGCGACGTGGCCGCGACCTCCTTGAGCGAGGAGCCGTGAATCCATTCGGTGACGATCACGCCGCCGGAAGCACTGCGGACCACGTCGAGCACCCGGGCCACGCCGGCCGAGTGGAGCTGGCCGAGCCGACGGGTGCGATTCAGAATCGCGCGGGGACCGGTGTCGTCGTCGCGGTCGCCCGGCCGGATCGGCGGCGCCTTCTGTTCGGGGTCGACGAACGTGAGGCCGACTTCGCGGTCGAGTCCGGTGTCCTTGGCGCGCCAGAACTCCAGGCCGCGGGTTCCGCCCTCCTTCTCGAGGAGGCGGTAGCGCCCACCGGCGATGGCGGCGCCCGGAACCAGGCGAGGTCCGCGCGGCGGTCCCATGATGCGGGTGGCCTCACTGGACGGACCAGTCGGCGAACCGGCGGCCGGGCCGGTCGGACGGCCGCCCTTGTTGCCGTTCTGGCCCATCGGCGGAACTCCTCGTTGACGTGGTGGCCCGTAGGGCCGAGGTCGAGGACCGGGACCTCCCACAACCGGGAGGACCATGGTCTCGCCCACCGCCCCGCCGGACAACACCGAATACTCCTGCCACGTCGCGGTGCCTCGATCGAACCGGCGACGGACGTCTACTTGACCAGCGTACGGGACCGAATCGTCCGAGGTGATCCGCGGGATCTGGATGGTCATCGTCCGCGAGTCGGAGTCGTCGGCCGACGGTGTGGGTGCAGGGGCGAGTGCCGGAATGAACCGTCCGAGGAGACGCTGCACCGTGTTGCTGATGGTGACCATCTCGGGGATCTTCAGTGCGGTCAGCAGCAGGTAGGTGACGCCCAGGACGATGATCGCGGTGAATCCGAGATAGACCACCGAGCCGATCTTGCCCGCCTGCGTCGACATCTCGTCGAGCCCGGTGAGATCGGCGACGAGCCACACCGCGAGTGCGACGGCGAGCGAGACTCCGATCGCCTGATATGTCGTGCGGGTGACGTCGGAGAGCCGGGTGATGCCGAGGCGCTTGTGCAGCAGCATCTGACCGACGATCGCGCCCACCAGATAGCCCAGACCGTTGGAGAGCGAGAGCCACCGGACGATGAGCTCGGGATCGTCGAAGATCACCGGACCGAGATACGACGACGCGACCTTGACGGCCGTGATCCCGACGACCATGAGGGTCGGGGTCCAGGCGTCCTCGCGCGCATAGAACACACGCAGCTGCACGAGGGTCATCGCGTACGGAATCAACGTGAACGCGCCCCACGACAGCACCGACCCCAGCTGAGACGCGGTATCGGCGTCGAACTTGCCGAAATTGAAGATCGCGATGCCGATGGCCGGGCCGAAGAAGGTCATGAAGGCCACCGTCGGTACCAGCGCGATCATCGTCAGTCGTGTCGCGAGGGACATGTCATCGATGACGGCGTCGGTGTCGTCGGCGGCCGCGTTGCGCGAGAGACGCGGCATGATCGCGGTCAGGATGGTGACGCCGAGGACGCCGTAAGGCAGCTGGAGCAGTTGCCAGTGGGTCGCGTACACCGAGATTCCCGACGCGGTGGCGTGGGCGGCGATCCGGTAAGTGATCACGAGCCCGACCTGCAGTACCAGGACGTACGCGACGATCGCGACGGCCATGCCCCCGAACTGCCGCAGTCGGGCGTCGATACCCCACTCGAGCTTCAGATGGACGCCGACCTTGCGGAGGAAGGGCATCAGGATCGCGGCCTGCATCACCACGCCGAGCGTGGTGCCGATGCCGAGGACGAGCAGTTTCGGCTCCGACATCCGGACCGGGTTCAGCGTCATCTCGCCCGGCATCGCCCAGTACAGCACCAGCGTGGTGATCTGAACGACGTTGTTCAGGACCGGCGCCCACGCACCGGGTTTGAACAGGCCCTTCATGTTCAGAATCGCGATGAACAGCGCCGACAGTCCGTAGAAGAGGATCTCGGGCAGCAGCAGATACGCGAGTGCGGTGGTCAGCGGCCGGTTCACCTGGCCGTCGCCGACGTTCAACAGGGTCAGCAGGGGCGCCGCGACGATCGCGATGAGACTGGCGACGCCGAGCAGCACCAGTGTCAGGGTGAAGATGCGGTTGATGAAGCCGGCGCCGCCGTCGGCGTCCTCGTTCTCGGCGCGCACCAGCACCGGGATGACGATGGCGGTCAGCACCGCGCCGAGGACCACTTCGGCGATCATGCTCGGGAGCACGTAGGCGGCCTGGAAGGCAGACGCGACCGCGCCGCCGAGCATCGCCAGGACCAGGACGGTCCTGATGAATCCGGTGATCCGGCTGATCAGGGTCGCGATGGCGATGGAGCCGCCGGTGCGCATGATGCCGACGTCGGAGTCGTCGGGCTTCACCGCCGGAGCGTCCGCTCCGCCGCCGTTCGCCGCCCCGGGGCTCACCGCCGCCGGCTCAGCCCTGGCGGCGCCCGGCCCGGCGTCGCGCGGATCTCCGGTGCGCTGGTTCGGACGATTGCTCATTCACGCTCCCCGCTGTCCCTCGGCCCACTGTCCCACGGCCCAGAGTCCCCCGCCGCGCGTTCTCCGGGCAACTCGCCGTCGAGTTGCCCATCCGCGGCCCGTTCCGCCTCAAGTCTGTCCTGATAGCTCAGCGTCGCCTGTTCCAGGTCCTCCTCGTCCGGCTCCGGCCGGTCCTCGTCGGCGGGGTCGGGCTCGCCGCGGAACCGATGCCACAGCCGGCGTGCGGTCAGCAGGATCAAGATGACGGCCGCACCGACGGTGATCCAGAACAGCGGCTTGCCGTACGCGTTCGCGTAGATCGAGAGTTCGATGGGCGTGCTCAGCGGCACGTCGCTGGAGGTGACCAGCGAGATGTGCACCGTCGCCGGTTCCGAGCTCGACGCGTGGGTGGGGATCTGGAGTTGCCGGGTTCCGGCGGCCGGGATCTCGACGGTGCCGACGTCGCCCACCTCCAGGGCGCTGGGTGCGTCGATGTCCAGCCGTACCCGGATCGGAAGCGCCAGATCGTTCCGGACCACCAGGAGCAGCGGGCTCCGCTCGGAGGCCAGGGTGTATCGGCCGCTGGGATCGAGCAGGGAAACCGCTTGCTGCATGTTGCCGAGAGTGATGCCCACCGCGGTCAGCCGATCGGTGCGCTGGCCGCGCGCCACCGCGTTATCGGTGGTCGACGCGCTCGACACCGCGCGCAGCAGGTCGTCGCGCAAGGGCGCCAGGTATTCGGCCGGCGTGGTGACGGTCTCGGCGTTTCCGACCAGGGCGGCCTGCATGTGGTCGATACGGTCCAGCCGCTGACGCACCGTCTCGGCGTCGCTCTGCGTGATCGGGTATCCCGCCGCCGCGTCGGGCGAGATGTCGCCGGGCACGTCGAGTTCGGCGGGGGTGGCGGCGGCAGGCAGCTCGTCCACCACGGTCGCGAGCGGCACCGGGCGGGCGGTGCCCGAAGACAGCATGAGCTCGGCGGTGTCGTGCAGTGCCTGTGCGTCCTGCACGGTCGGTGACCAATAGGTCGGCGGCATGATGAACGCCGACCGCCCGGTGGTCGGGAGCCTGGTCGAATCCGCTTCGGCCGACGCGGTGGGCGCCGGAGCGTCAAGCATCGGGAAGGCCAGGGCGGCGGCGGCCGCCTGCCTGCGGCTCACCGCCGACTCGCCCGAGAGGTTCGGCTGCTGCCAGTTGGGAACGATCGCAGGCACCACCGGCGTGAGCCCGGCGCCTCCGATGGCCGCGCTGATCGCGATGTCGTAGCTCTGCAGATGCGTCGCCTGGCTCCGGTAACGGCCGGACGCCGATCCCGAGGTGGGTGCGCGGTCGGCGCCGAGAGGAGTCAGCGACGTGGCTGCGATGGCCGCCGAGGTGACGCCGAGTTCGGACAGCAGATCGCGGCCGGCGTCGGTGAGCGTTCCGGTGGCGGGAATGGTGAGACCGCGCACGGTCTTGACGCCGAGGATCGCATCGACGGTGTCGTACGGATTCAGCACGGCGCGCCGCGCGAGCCCGGCGTCGTTGACGGTGCGGAGGGAGTCGAGGCCGGCCTGTGCGAAAGGCAGTGCGGTGACGCACATTCGGCTCGCGACCTGCGTGAGGCCGCGCAGCCACGACTTGGCCGCCGAGGCGCCCTGCCCGTCGTGGGTGCGGGCCTCGGGGTCTGCCGGATCGTCGGTGACGACGTAGCCGTCGGCCATTCTCGTGACTGTGAGCAGCAGGTCGGGGTCGACGGCGAGACAGGTCGAGTCGCGCACCGGGTCGTCGGGACTCGCCGCCGGTTCGGTGGTTCCGGGGCCGACGGTCGGCGGAGTGTCGGAGGACGCGGTGCCCGCGAGTTGCTCCAGCGCTTGCAACGACATCCCGAGGCGGCCGTCGGGCTGCAGGGAATGGCCCAGGGCGTCGCTCGTGAGCCGCAGCTCCGCGGTGCCGCCGCCGAGGATGCCCGCGGCTTCCTGCGGTGCGGCCGCGAGCGGCCAGATCATCGTGAACGGTGCGGGGCGGGAGGTGTTCGGCGCGATCGATCCGTCCCGGCCGAGCAGTGGAGCGCCGGGCGCACCGGTGGCCGGGTCGACGTAGTTCTGCGCGCGGGTGCGGCTGGCGGGCAGCGACAGCACCGGGAGCAGCGTGCGCGAATCCGCGATCGACACGGTGCCCGCGTCGCGCGGAGTGCCGATCACGTCGACCATCAGCGGATACACCCCGGCCTCGGTGAGATCGAGACCGGTGGGGCCGTTCACGGGGACCGAGATGGTGAAATCGGCCGACTCGCCGGTTCCCAGGGTGCCGGTGACGTGCCGCGAGGTGCTGCTCACCGAGTAGTCGGCCGAGGGTGAGGTCAGTGAGCTGCGCAGCTGGAAGGACTCGGTGAGCGCGTGACCGCGCTGCAGCCGCACGCTGACGTCGCTGATTGGTTTGCCCGCGGTGTTGACCACGCGACCGCGGACAGTCACACGATCGCCGGTGGAACTGGTGACGGTGGTCGGAGTGACCTCGGTCAGTCCGAGTGTGGCGTACGACGAGGTGGAGGCCGAATCAGCGTGCGCCACAGGCACTGCGCCGACGGTCAGGGCCAGCAGGACGGCGACCGCCGACAGCACGAACAGAAGTGACGAACGCCGCGACGGGATTCGGTCAGCTGTCACCGGATGCGGTGCGACGCGGGCGCCGCCGGCGTCGACGAGGTTTCGGCGCCGGCGGCGGCTCGTTGCGTCGCTGGTTGCGTGCGGCTGCGGCTTTCTCATAGTCGTTCGGCTCGGTGCGGAGGCAGCTGGCTTCTGACTGCGCCAACCGGTGTGGGTCGCTCTGCAGATCAGCGATCACCGATTCGGCCATCCGCGCCAGACGTCGCTCGTCAGAGTACGTCAGTCGACGGGGCAGCTCGCTCAACGGGACCCACGCCACGGCGCTGACCTCGTAGTCGGCGTCCGACAGCTCGCCGCCGGTGAATCGCAGGAGGTAGTGATGCACCGTCTTGTGGATGCGGCGACCCTCGCTGACGAACCAATAGTCGATCTTGCCGAGCGGCGCGACGATGGTGCCTTCGATGCCGGTCTCCTCGGCGACCTCCCGGATCGCGGTCTGCTCAGCCGTCTCGCCGGTCTCGATATGCCCCTTCGGAAGCGACCACATCATGCGCCCGCGCCTGTCGATGCGGCCGATCAGCGCGGCCGACAGCTCTCCGAACGGAGCGTCGATGTCGGAGAGCACCAGGCCGCCGGCCGACGTCTCGCGGACCGTGTGCAGCCGCGGTCCGCCCTCGGCCTCGGGCTTGCGTGCGGTACGGCGCTTGGTGCGGGGCATGGCCGCGGGACTGTTGGACCCGCTGCGGCGCGCCCGGCTGGCGAGATCGGACGGCTTGGTCCGCCCGTCGTCGGCGCTCTGCTGCGACCCTGCCTTCGAAGTGAGGTTCTTCGGCGCCGCGCTCTTGGCGCCGCCGTTGCCCTTCGACCCCGCGTTTCGCGGTCCCGGTTTCGGTTTCGCCGAGTCGCCGGACCCTGCTTCGGCCGCAGAGTCCGTGTTCTGCTGCTGCCCGCCTCCGCGTCCGGAACGCCTGCCGCGCCGGCGTCTGCCGCGCCGATTGTGCCGGGAACGTCCGGCCTGGTTGCTTCCGCCCACGGCCTGCGCCGCATTATCCTGAGAGCCGGAGCCGTTCGGCCCGGAGGCACCCTCGGACACCGGAGCGTCGGAATCGACGTCCGGGCGCTGCAGCGAGGGTTCAGCGGACACACCCCGATGCTAGCCGCTTGTAACCGGGTGTTAGCCGAACAGGTTGAGCGGGTCGGCAGTCGGTAGTCTGTCATCCCATGACCGACACAGCGCCACGTGGACAGATGAGCGCCGCCGAGCGCTCCGAACGGCGTACGCGACTGCTGGCGTCGGCGGCGGTGACCTTGAACTCTCTCGGCGACGTCCTGACTCCGCTGGCGGACCGGTTCGCCGAGCGCGGGCACGAGCTGTACCTCGTCGGCGGCTCGGTGCGCGACGCCGTCCTCGGCCGACTGGCGGGCGATCTCGACTTCACCACCGACGCCCGGCCCGAGACGATCGCCGAGATCCTCTCGACCTGGGGGGACGCGGTATGGGACACCGGCATCGAGTTCGGCACGGTCAGCGCCGCGCGCGGGGGCGAGACGGTGGAGATCACCACCTTCCGCTCCGACATCTACGACCAGCAGAGCCGGAACCCCGTCGTGACCTTCGGCGACACGCTCGAAGGCGATCTGGTCCGCCGGGACTTCCGCATCAACGCGATGGCGGTCCGGCTGCTCCCGGGGGGCGGTCAGGAGTTCTGTGATCCGCTCGACGGCATGGCGGATCTGCTCGCCGGCGTCATCGACACCCCGGCCGCGCCGGAGTCGTCGTTCAATGACGATCCCCTCCGAATGCTGCGCGGCGTGCGTTTCGTCTCACAGCTGGGCTTCCGGCTCTCCGACCGCGTGCGCCGCGCCATCGGTGAGATGGCCGGGCAGATCGAGCGGATCACCGCCGAGCGGATCCGGGTGGAACTCGACAAGATGATCTGCGGCGAGCATCCGATCGAGGCCGTCGACCTGCTGGTGGACACGGGTCTGGCCGAGTTGATCATTCCCGAGATCCCGGGGATGAAGCTCACCATCGACGAGCATCACCAGCACAAGGACGTCTACCAGCATTCGCTCACGGTGCTCAAGCAGGCGATCGACCTCGAGACCGGCGACCCCGACCCGGTTCTGCGCTGGGCCGCGCTGCTGCACGACATCGGCAAGCCCGCCACCCGCAGGCACGAGGAGGGCGGCGGCGTCAGCTTCCACCACCACGAGGTGGTCGGCGCCAAGATGGTCCGCAAGCGGATGCGGGCGCTCAAGTACCCGAAGGCGGTCGTCGACGACGTCTCGCAACTGGTCTTCCTGCACCTGCGCTTCCACGGCTACGGCGACGGCAAGTGGACCGATTCGGCGGTTCGCCGGTACGTCAACGACGCCGGTCCGCTCCTCGACCGGCTCCACAAGCTGGTGCGCGCCGACTGCACCACCCGCAACAAGCGCCGTGCCCGGCGTCTGCAGGAGACGTACGACGATCTCGAGCACCGCATCGCCGTGCTGCGGGAGGCCGAGGACCTCGATCGGGTCCGACCGGACCTCGACGGCAACGCGATCATGCAGCTGCTCGGTCTCCCGCCCGGCCCGGTGGTCGGTGAGGCCTGGCGGTACCTGAAGGAGCTTCGGCTCGACAGCGGGCCGATGAGCCGCGAGGACGCCGAGGCGGCTCTGCGCGCATGGTGGGCGGACCGCAACGGCGACTGATCGGGCCCGGAGCCACAGGGTAGATTCAAGGCATGTACTGCAGCGAACTCGGTGAACAGTGGCATGCAGCGAGAGTGGAACCCTCGATCGGGCATCTCGACGCCGCCTCGGCCGGGCGTTCGTCGAACGCGGTCATCACGACTCTGCACGAACACCTGATCCGCGAGGCCAGGAACGGTTCCTACATCGCCGCCGACGAACGCGCAGAGGCCCTTGAAGCCGGCCGCCGCGCACTGGGCTCGCTGATCGGCCATCGCGCCGAGGAGATCGTCTTCCGAGACAGCGCGCGGTCGGCGCTGCGGGCGCTGCTCAACACCATGGCGCTCCCGCTCTCCCCCACGGTATGGGTCGCGAAGAATGAGTTCGGTCCCAACCTGCTGGAGTTCGAACGCCGCGACTTCGCGGTCCGCACCATGCCCGAGGGCGACGTGTACGGGCACGTCGACGTCGACTCGCTGGAGAACATGCTGCAGTTCGAGCAGCCCGACTTCATCCATGTCTGCCACATCGGTTCGGCGAGCGGACTGGTGCAGCCGGTGGCGAAGATCGTCGAGGTGGCGCACAACGCGGGCGTTCCGGTGATCGTCGACATGGCGCAGTCGGTGGGGCATGTGCCCACTGTGACCGGCGCGGATGTGGTCTACGGCACCTCGCGCAAATGGCTCACCGGACCCCGGGGCGTCGGATTCATCGCCATCCGGCCCGACTCGCGCATCGACGTGCGACTGCTGCCGTCGGAATCGTTCATCGCCGGCCAGCTGGCACTCTCGACGGCGGTCGCCGAGTTCCTCGACATCGGACAGCAGCGTGTGTACACCGAGTTGGCCGGTATCGGACGGATCGCGCGCGAACGACTGCACGGGATCGGCAGTTGGGAGGTCATGGAGCCGGTCGACGAGCCTTCGGCACTGGTGACCCTGGCGCCGCCGCCCGGATGGCGACCGGCCGACGTGCAGGCCGCGCGCGACCGACTGCGGGAGATCGGGCTTCTGGTCACGGCGGCGGACTCCTGGCGCGCGCCCCTCGCCGGTGAGGATTCGCTGCTGCGGATCAGCCCTCACCTCGATGTGCGCCCGGAACAGCTGGATCAGCTCGCCAACGCCATCCGGACCATGGGGTACTGAGCCGCCGGACCATTCGGCCGCTCGTCACGCGCGGTCTCGCCCCGAAAAGCGCGGATATGCACACATTGACCGATCGGCTGACCGATCTCGTCGACTCCGCCCCGGCATGGGCGGTCTACCTCATCGCGGGCGGGGTCGTCTATCTCGAGACGGCGGTCGCGGTGGTGGGACTGGTGGCCCCGAGCGAGGCGGTGCTCATCGCCGCGGGCGTGGTGGCGGCCGTCGGCAAGCCCGTCATCGGTGTGCTGATCGCGGTCTGCGCCGTGGCGGCCATCGCCGGCGACTCGACCGGCTACGCGGTGGGCGTGGTCACCGGCCCGCGGCTGGCCCGGACGCGGCTCGGCCGCAAGGTGGTCCGCCGCGCGATCGCCTCCGGCTATCGGGCGCCCGAGTCGGGCGACGCGGTCCTGGCGATCGCCTCGGCGCGCTGGGTGGGATACGTCCGGAGTGTGACGCCACTGCTCGCGGGGTCCCGGCGGATGAGATACACCCGGTTCGCTCTCGCTTCCGCGATCGGCGGAATCAGCTGGACGATGACCGTGCTGCTGGTCTCGTACGGCGTGGGCGCCACTCTGGGCGCCGAGGTCGCATTGATCGTGGGTGTCGCCGTCGGTGTCGCGGCGTTCGGATTCCTCATTTTCCGCCGCGTCCGGGCCGGCCGGGCCGAACGCCGTCGGGGCAGCGGCGGCTAAGACATGGCTGACGATCGGAACTCGGCGGTGGGTCACCCGGCTCAGCGGTGATGCGGAACCGCGGCACAACATCGAAAATATCGGAAACTTTAGAAAGTCTATTGACTATTCTAATTGTGACCGGGTACACATCATATGGGCGGCAGTACGGCGTCGAGGCCCTCCTCGTCCGCCCGGCACAGCACGCCCGCGACGCACGGACGCCGCTGTGACTCACGCCGTCTCTCTTCGCCACTGATCGAAAGGAATCCGCAATGAATTGCGGTTCACATCACGAGCACGTTAGCCGGCCTGTGGCCGAGAAGGCTTCGTCGAATCTCGGCCGCCGGAACTTCCTCCGCGCCGCGCTCGCAGGCGGGGCGGCGCTTACCGGGGCCGGTCTGGTCGCCGCATGCGGATCGACCCAACCGGTGGCCAGTTCGCTGACGCCGACGGCGATGCCACCCGATCTGCAGCAGTCGAAGTTGACGCTCGTTCCGCTCGGCACGAAGGCCGGACCGCCGCCGGCGACCGAGCGAGTGGGCATCTCGACGGCCCTGGTGGTGGACGGGAAGACCTACCTGATCGACTGCGGTCGCAGCTCGGTGACGCAGTACAAGAGGTCCGGACTGCACTACCGGGAAATGGCGGGAGTCTTCCTGACCCATCTGCACGCCGACCATGTCGCCGACTACTACAACTACTTCATGATGGCCGGTACCACCGGCGAGAAGAACGGAGACGTCGTCCCGACCGGTATCCCGGTCTACGGACCCGGATCCGCCGGAGGGCTTCCGGAAGCGCTGGGTGGCCGGCGGGTGACCACTGTCGCCCCGCAGAGTCCGACGCCCGGAACCCGCGAGATGACAGACAGGCTCCACGAGGCCTTCGCATACAACAGCAACGTCCTCATGCGCGATGCGGGTTTCCGTGACCCCCGCGACATCCCGGACATCCACGAGATCGCCATCCCGGCGGCAACCGGTGCGCGGTGGGACAACACTGCCCCCGACATGGCACCGTTCACCGTGATGGAAGACGATCGGGTCAAGGTGACGGCCACGCTCGTTCCACACGGCCCGGTGTTTCCCTCTTTCGCCTTCCGATTCGACACCGACCACGGCGCCGTCACGTTCTCCGGCGACACTCGACACTCGGAGAACCTCATCAGGCTGGCGAACTCGTCGGACGTTCTCGTCCACGAGGCACTCCGCATCCCGCCGGATGCCGGGCTCACCGAGGACGTGATCGATCACCACCGCAAGTCTCACGTTTTCGTGAACGAAGTCGGTCCCATCGCCCAAAAGGCGAACGTGCCGTCTCTGGTCCTGTCACACATCGAAGAAACCGGGGGACGCACGATCGACCCCAAGGTATGGACCGAGGAAGCCCAACGCGGATACGACGGCCGGGTCACCGTCGGCGAGGACATGATGGTCGTTCCGGTGGCGAAGCGGTGACCGGCGACCTGCCCTAGTTCTCCTCGGGATGGCGAGGGTAGGTGGACAGCAGTGGCAGGGGCCACGGCTGCCGGGCGAGCACTCGCTGCCATACGTCGACGGAGGGTTCGGCCAGCAGATCGGTGGGCAGGCCCTGGGCGACGATCCAGCTGCCCTCCGCCAGTTCCTCGTCGAGCTGACCGGCATCCCAGCCTGCGTAGCCGGCGAAGATCCGGACGCCGGTGAGCACCTGTGCCAGTTCGTCCGGATCGGCGTCGAGGTCGACCATCGCCACCGGACCGAGCACCTGGTGCAGACGCGGCTGCTTGGTGACGTCGACGCCGGTCTTCGCGACTCCGAGGCAGAGCGCCGACGAGGTCGCCACGGGACCGCCGACGAAGACCGCGCGAGGACTGGCGGCGAGCTCGGTCCACGCGGGCAGCACGTTGTACACCGCGGCGTCCGACATCCTGTTCAGAACCACGCCGAGAGTGCCCTGCTCATCGTGTTCGATCACGTAGATCACCGTGCGGGCGAACGTCGGCCCGGTGAGAGCGGTGGACGCTATCAGCAGGCTTCCCGCACTCACCTCGGGTTGATCGGTCAGATAGTCGGCGCCGGACACACCTCAATAATGACACTCAGCGCCCGGTGACGCCGCCACCCCGGCTCAAGATGAGCCGTAAACTCGACTGGTGAAGAGTTTGCAGTCGGTAACGCATGCCCCGGGGCTGTTCCGGCTGTTCGCGGTCCGTCTGCTGAGCCAGCTGAGCGACGGCGCTTTCCAAGCCGCGCTGGCCTTCTCGATCCTCTTCAACCCCGACAGGCACACCGATCCGATGGCGATCGCCGGCGGCTTCGCCGTACTGCTGCTCCCCTACTCGCTCCTCGGTCCCTTCGCCGGCGCCCTGCTCGACCACTGGGATCGTCGACGCGTGCTCGTCTTCGTCAACCTGCTGCGGGCCGCGGCTGTGGTCGTGGTGGCGATCACCATGAGCACCGACACCGCCGAACCCGTCGTCCTGCTGTCGGCGCTGCTGGTGACCGGTTGCAGCCGGCTGGTGGCGTCGGGCCTGTCGGCGAGCCTGCCGCACGTGGCGCCGCCGCAACTGATCGTGGAGACGAATGCGGTGTTCACGACGGTGGGCGCCGCGATGCTCGCGGCCGGAGCGGGTGTCTCCGGGGTGCTGCGGATGATCTTCGGGGCCGACAACGGCGGTTCGGGCGCCACCCTGCTCGCGGGAGCGGTCTTCGCCGTGTGCTCGGCGCTGCTGGCCACCAGGTTCGCGGTTCGTCAATTGGGACCGGACCATCCGGACGGAGTCGGTCACACGGCGGCGTATTCGGTGGTCCGGGGGCTCTCGCACGGACTCGGCGCCGTGGTGCGCACGCCGAGTGTCGCCATCGTGCTGAGCGCGATCGGGACGCACCGGCTGGTGTTCGGGCTGAACACGCTGATGTTCCTCATGCTGGTGCGGAACACCGAACTCGGAGACGCTCTCGGCGCCGACGTTCGGGCCATCGCCATGATCGGCGCCTTCGTCGCTGTCGGAGCGCTGATCGCGGCCGGGACGACGCCGGTGTCGGTCCGGCGCGCCGGGCGTCGGGGCACAGTGGTCTGGGCCCTGCTGATCGGGGCGTTCGCGGAACTGATGCTGCTCTCGGTCCGTCCGGTCCCGGTGCTGATCGCGGCGCTGCTGGTCGGTCTCGCCGGACAGACGATCAAGCTCTGCGGCGACGTCGCGATGCAATGCGACATCGACGACTCTTATCGCGGGCAGGTGTTCGCGGTGCAGGACGCGCTGTTCAACACGGCCTTCGTGGCGGCGATCTTCGTGGCCGCACTCGTCATTCCGCCCACCGGCTTCAGTGTGCAGCTGATCTTCGCGGGTGCGGCGCTGTACGCCGTCGCCGCCGCCGGCGTCTGGCGGTCCGGTCAGCGGGCCGAGGGATCGGCTCCGCCCGTACTGCTGTCGGAGCCGGTGGCCCGGTAGCCGACGCGCCGGTAGGCATCGGCGAAACCGTCGCCGTCGCCGTCGAGCAGGACGGTGTCGGGTCTGCCGTCGCCGTCGGTGTCGAGCGGTGTCTCGGCGGGAGGCCGGGCGGAGACGGCGCCGGTATCGGGCGGCGGGTCCGCGGCCGTCTCCCACAGCCCCCCGCCGCCGTCGGCGTAGAAGCTCTCGCGGACGCCGTCGTCGTCCAGATCGAGGGCTGCCAGATCGGCGACGCCGTCTCCGTCGGTATCCCACATCGCATCGTCGCTACGACCGTCGCCGTCGAAGTCGAGAGCGACGGCATCGAGCCGGCCGTCACCGTCGAGGTCGAGGTCGGGCGCGGTCCACCAGTGCGTCGGCGGTGCGTGTCCGGTGCCGAAGTAGTACTCGATGGCGGTGTCCATACCGATTGGACGCACCGGCGGCGACGCCGGTTCCGGGACACGCCGCCTCAGGCCTCGGTGACCGCCAGTGCCTGCTTCTCGTAACGGCTGGCCAGCATCGAGCACAGGATCAGCTGGATCTGATGGAAGATCATCAGCGGCAGCACGATGAAGCCGACGGCGCTTCCGGCGAACATCACCGATGCGAGCGGAAGTCCCGTCGCCAGTGACTTCTTGGTCCCGCAGAACTGGATCGCGATCGTGTCCTCACGGGAGAAGCCGAGACGTTTGGGCAACCAGCCGGTCAGAGCCAGCATGGCGATCACGAACACCAGCGACAGCAGGCAGACCGCGATCACGTCCCAGACGCTCACGATCGACCACATCCCCGAGACCACGCCCTCGCTGAAGGCGACGTAGACCACCACCACGATGGAACTGCGGTCCACGTACTTCGTCGGTGCCGCGTATTTCGTCAGGAATCCGGCCACCAACGGCCGGCACAGCTGACCGGCGATGAAGGGGACCAGGATCTCGAGCACGATCTTGGTGACCGACGCCGCGGTGATGTGGACGCCGGCCTCCGAACTCATCAGCAGTACCACCAGCAGCGGCGTCACGAAGACGCCGAGGAGGTTGGACGCCGAGGCGCTCACGATCGCGCCGGCGACGTTGCCCCGGGCGATGGAGGTGAAGGCGATCGACGACTGCACGGTCGAAGGCACCAGGGTCAGGTACAGCACGCCGTGTGCGAGCTGATCGCCGATGACCGGTGTCAGCGCGGGCAGCAGAACGAGCCCGATGATCGGGAACAGGACGAAGGTGAAGCTCAGAATCGTCAGGTGAAGCCGCCAGTGGGTGAGACCGTCGAGGGCCTCCCGCGGATGCAACCGGGCGCCGTAGAGGAAGAACAGCAGTCCGATCAGAATGGTCACGACCCAGTCCATGACGTCGGCGAAGGCGCCCCGCGCCGGGAAGACCGCGGCGACGACCACCGCGAGCAGTATCGACAGGACGAAACCGTCGATCGGGGAACGATCGAGAAGTCTGCGCATCGAGCTACCCGGCGTTGTGCGGGTTGTCCTCCGACAGGCACATGCCGCTCAGTGCGCACGTACCGCAGCTCGATTCGCCGCAGTCCGCGGCCGCCGCGTCGTCGTCGCCCGCGGTCTCCGAGCAGCCTCCCGCCGTCGTATCGGCGGCGCCGGAACAGCAGCCGCACCCGCCCGCGTCGGGCACCGGCACGCTCTGCGCGGCCTGGATGGCCATGCCCCCGACCGCCGAGATCACCCCGACCGCGACCACGATGCCGAACACCGCGAACAGCAGGCCCCAGCCGCCGAAGGCGAGTCCGAGACCGCCGGTGACGGCGAG
This sequence comes from Gordonia sp. QH-12, assembly GCF_001578675.1. NCBI lineage: Bacteria > Bacillati > Actinomycetota > Actinomycetes > Mycobacteriales > Gordoniaceae > Gordonia > Gordonia sp. QH-12. The sequence goes on along the minus strand of NZ_KQ969291.1, from coordinate 71,729 downwards.
GATCAGAGCGGCCCCGAGGAAGCCGGGCGCCGCGACCTTGTTGGCGACGGCGAAGGTCTCCTCCGACCGCAGCGTCTCCGGAGAACGCACACCGAACCAGCGGTTGCGGCGGAGCGCACCGGTCAGGCCGGCTACGCCGACTCCGAGCCATCCGGCCGCAAGCACCAGCGCGAGAACTGAGACGACGGTGGACGCGATAGACACACGGTCACTGTACGACGGGCTCGTCGTCCGGGCGAAATGGATAACGGCGAGCGGGCCGCGGCGGGTTCACTTCGCGGTGGGCACTGGTCGCTTTTGGGCACCGGGACGCGAGGATTTACGCTGGTCGGGTGACTTCTGCTGATTCGACGAATCGTCCGGCCGACAGCGCCGCCCACCGGTACACCGCGCAGACCGCCGGCGAGATCGAGGCGCGCTGGCAGGAGTTCTGGACGCGGAACCAGACCTTCGCCGCCCCGAACCCCGTCGGCCCGCTGGCGGGCGACTTCTCGCACTTCTCCGGCGACTCCCCCGACGCCGAGGACAAGCTGTTCGTTCAGGACATGTTCCCGTACCCGTCGGGCGCCGGTCTGCACGTCGGCCATCCGCTCGGCTTCATCGCCAGCGACGTCTTCGCCCGCTACCAGCGGATGACCGGCAAGAACGTCCTGCACACCATGGGCTTCGACTCGTTCGGCCTGCCGGCCGAGCAGTACGCCGTCCAGACGGGCACTCATCCGCGCACCACCACCGAGGCGAACATCGAGCGGTACCTGCAGCAGATCCGCCGTCTCGGTCTCGGGCACGACGAGCGCCGCCGCGTCGCCACCACCGACATCGACTTCTACCGGTGGACGCAGTGGATCTTCCTGCAGATCTACAACGCCTGGTTCGATCCGGAGGCGAAGAAGGCGCGTCACATCTCGGAGCTGATCGAGGAGTTCGAGAACGGTTCGCGCGAGCTCGAGGACGGACGCGACTGGGTGGCGCTCAGCGCCGCCGAGCGTCGCGAGGTGCTCGACGAGTACCGCCTGGTGTACCTCAGTGACTCATTGGTGAACTGGTGCCCCGGCCTGGGCACGGTGCTGGCGAACGAAGAGGTCACCGCCGACGGTCGCAGCGAACGCGGCAACTTCCCGGTGTTCCGGAAGAACCTGCGTCAGTGGATGATGCGGATCACCGCATACTCCGACCGCCTGCTCGACGATCTCGAGCTGCTGGACTGGCCGGAGAAGGTCAAGACGATGCAGCGGAACTGGATCGGCCGCTCGCGCGGTGCGCAGGTTCAGTTCCCGGTCCCGGGGACGGACGCCTCAATCGAGGTCTTCACCACCCGGCCCGACACCCTCTTCGGTGCCAGCTACATGGTCCTGGCGCCCGAACACGAGCTGGTCGACGAGATCGTCGCCGACCAGTGGCCCGACGAGGTGGACGAGCGATGGACCGGCGGCGCGGCAACGCCCGCCGAGGCCGTCGCGGCCTACCGCGCGTCGATCGCCGCCAAGAGCGATCTGGAGCGTCAGGAGAACAAGGAGAAGACCGGCGTCTTCACCGGTGCGTTCGCGACCAACCCCGTCAACGGTCGTCCGGTGCCGGTCTTCATCGCCGACTACGTGCTCATCGGATACGGAACCGGCGCCATCATGGCCGTCCCGGCGCACGACACCCGCGACTACGAGTTCGCTCGCACCTTCGGGCTGCCGCTGCTCGAGGTGATCGGTTCGGAGCAGGGCATCGAGGAGTCGGCGTTCACCGGCGACGGTCCGCTGATCAACTCCGGCTTCCTCGACGGGCTCGGTGTGGACGAGGCCAAGGCCGCGATGATCGAGCGGCTGGAGACCGACGGCACCGGCACCGGCACCGTGCAGTACAAACTGCGCGACTGGCTGTTCGCCCGGCAGCGGTACTGGGGCGAGCCCTTCCCGATCGTGTACGACGCCCAGGGCGCCCCGCACGCGCTGCCAGAGTCGATGCTGCCGATCGCGCTGCCGGAGGTGGCCGACTACCAGCCCGTCTCCTTCGATCCCGACGATGCGGACAGCGAGCCGTCTCCCCCGCTGGCCAAGGCCACCGACTGGGTCACCGTGGAACTCGATCTCGGCAACGGTCTGCAGACCTACACCCGCGACACCAACGTGATGCCGCAGTGGGCGGGCAGCTCGTGGTACCAGCTGCGCTACATCGACCCGACCAACGACGAGACCCTGTGCGCCAAGGAGAACGAGGCATACTGGATGGGTCCGCGACCGGCGATCCACGGGCCGGACGATCCCGGTGGCCTCGACCTGTACATCGGCGGCGTCGAGCACGCGGTCCTGCACCTGCTGTACTCGCGCTTCTGGCACAAGGTCCTGTTCGACCTCGGCTACGTCACCAGCAGCGAGCCCTACCGCCGGCTGTTCAACCAGGGCATGATCCAGGCCTACGCGTACACCGATTCGCGCGGCGTCTACGTTCCGGCGGAGGAGGTCTCCGAGCGGGACGGCAAGTACTTCTACCAGGGCCAGGAGGTCACGCAGGAGTACGGGAAGATGGGCAAGTCGCTCAAGAACTCCGTCGCTCCCGACGACATCTGCCGTGACTACGGCGCCGACACCCTGCGCGTCTACGAGATGTCGATGGGTCCGCTGGACCAGTCGCGCCCGTGGGCCACCAAGGACGTGGTCGGTGCGCAGCGCTTCCTGCAGCGCGTCTGGCGCCTGGTGGTGGACGAGGAGACCGGCGGAGTCCGCGTCGTCGACGAGGCGCCGTCCGACGAGGCCAACAAGGCGCTGCACCGGACGATCGAGGGCGTGCGCGACGACTTCGCGAACCTGCGGACCAACACCGCCGGTGCGAAGCTGATCGAGCTGACCAACTTCCTCACCAAGAACTACCCCGGCGGCGCGCCGCGGGAGACGGTGGAGTCGCTGGTCCTGATGCTCGCTCCCCTCGCTCCCCATCTCGCCGAGGAACTGTGGAGCCGCTTGGGCCACGACGGTTCGCTGGCGCGGGGACCCTTCCCCGAGGTCGACGAGCAGTGGCTGGTGGAGGAGAGCATCGAGATCCCGGTGCAGGTCAAGGGCAAGGTCCGCAGCCGTATCCAGGTGGCCGCGGACGCCGACGAGCCGACGGTCGTCGGCGCCGCGCTGGCTGACCCGAAGATCGCCGCGCTGCTCGACGGCGAGCCGCGCAAGGTGATCTATGTGCCCGGCAAGATGGTGAACGTGGTTCCCTGACCGCGCTCGACGGTCACACCGAGATGCGCTTGGACTCCCCCACGCCGAACATGCCGTCGACCCTCAGCGTCGCATGCTGCGCGTGGATGGTGCCCTCGTACCACCCGTACGGCGCGTAGTATTCGGCGAGGATCTTGCGTGGTCCGACGTGCATCGTCGACTGCACGGTGGGTGTGAACGTCACGTCCACCGCGCCCCCCGAGTCGCGGATGTACCAGGTGCCCCATGGGCCGTCGGGGCGGTCGACGGTGACCGCGGGCAGGCGGTGCACCTGATCGCCGATCCAGATGGCGTTCTCGTTGTAGACACCCGGATTGCGGACCTGATTGTCGGTGAGGTTGAAGCCCTCGACCACGCCGGCGGGCGTGCGCCGGACACCGGTGACCCAGTCGTACTTCATCGGCCGGGGGTAGTCGCCGTGGTGGTCGTCGAGGATCAGGAAGCCGCGACCGTCGGCGAGACCCACGTCGGCTCCGCCGATCAGCAGCGAGCCCGACGCGGGCATCATCGCCTTGTGCGAGTACAGGGCCCGGTTCTCGTCGAAGGGATGCACGATCACCAGATGACCGGCCGCACCGGTCGCGCAGTGGCCCGTGATGTGCAGGTCGAGTTCGGGTGTCAGCGCGGTGCCGCGGTGCGTCGCGTCGACGGTGACTCGGCCGCCGGGGAGCTGGTTTCCGATCTCGATCTCCAGTCCCGCGAACTCCCCCTCGGAGACGGTGCCGTCGAGACCCCGCGCGACCGTCAGCAGCGGCGACGGGAGTTTGGTCTCCCAGCGCCGGATGGTCGCCGCGTGCTTGTCCACCACCAGGACCTGGAGCAGACCGAGGGTCTTCGCGTTGTAGACCGCACCCAGGACGAAGAGGTCGTCGTCCCCGAGTTGAAAGGCCTCCCACTCCTTCAACCCGAGGTTGCGCACGGCGCGCCGGGTGCCGGCGAGCGGACCGGAGCCGGCGGCGTCGAGCGGGTTGATGTCGGCGATCGGGCCGTCGTAGGTGCCGAAGTTGTATCGGCCGCGGGTCACCAGGGACGCGGGCGGTTCGGTGGCGACGGGCGGAAACAGTGTCATGGTCACCGATGATCGCGCAGTCGCCGATTCGTGGCAAAAGCCGCGACCCGATGACGAGGTCGAGGCGTCAGTCGCGCTCCCGCAGTCGTTCGATGTTCGCCATGGTGATGCTCAGATTCGACAGCGCCAGCATGGCCCGATACTGCGGCGTATGCGGTCGGCACGGAACCCGACGGACGGCGTCGAAGGTCTCGGACGCCTCGCTTTTGGCCGTATTGTCGCGTCTGCGGTGCAGCAACGAGCGGCATGCGGCGTCCGACTGGGCGACCACTGCGTCGATGCCGCGCCGCACCGCGTCGGCGGCGTCGCCGTGGAAGGCCGCGGTACCGCCCTCCTTTCCGAGGATCACCGATTCCTGGGCCAGCCGGTCGGCGTGAACACCGGCGTTCTTGAGCAGCGCGGTGGCCGATCGACGGAGGGTGCGGCGTTGACCGCCTGCGAAGGAGACCGCCATCGACGAGACGAAGGTCTCCAGTTCGCGGTGATCGGTGTCGAGCCGATGCGCCGCGTCGAGCACCGCCGTGGTCGGCCCGTGGCCGATGAGGACGTCGCCGGATCGGGTGAGGACCTCCTCGAGCGAGGCGAAGTATGCGCGGATGCGGGTGATCAGCTCGGGACGGGAACTGCTGGAGAAGATCAGGAAGGCGCACGCGACGCCGATCACCGCTCCGGTGAGGGTCTCCTCGAGCCGCAGTTCGAGGATGTGCCGGTTGAGGATCCCCAGAAGGCCGTACATGGACGACAGCAGGACGGTGACGAAGAAGGCCATCACCGCGTAATTGAGGGGCCCGAGGTACACCATGCAGAAGACGCTGACCGCGCACAGCAGCATGAGGGGCAACTCCGCGCCGTCGATCGCGATGCCGAAGCCGAAGCCGACGAAGACTCCGCAGACGGTGCCGATCACTCGGCGATAGGCCCTGGTCAGGATCGCGGCACGGGTGTTGACGCCCACGAACACCAGAAACGCCGTCAGCACCGACCAGTACCAGCGTGACGCCGAGATGGCCTCGCCGGCGACGGTGGCGAGGGTGGCCGCGAGCATCACCTGCACGGCCATCCGCGTGGTCGGAGTCCACTCGTGCCAGAAACGATGCGGACCGCCTCCGGCGTCTGGGGCCTCAGCGATCTCGGCATCGCGCGCGACCGCCGGTTCGGCGTCCGTCGGCTCGTCGCTCGAGACGTCCGTGTCGGGTTCGGCAGTCGCCGCCGGATGCGGTGACTCGAGCGCCTCGCGCAGAGCGACCTGCGATTCGACCGCGCGGGCGAGGAGCGCGACCGCGAATCGCCCGGGGACGTCGGGATCGACGGCCTCCAGCGTCCGGCGAGCGCGGGCGGACGCGGCCGACCGCTCGGACGCCGGCAGGTCCGTGTCCAGCACGCGATGCATGGCGTCCAGTAGTGCGGTCAGTTCCCGGTCGGCGTTCGGCTCTGGGACCTGCGCCAGATGCAGACATGCCTGCACCAGATCGGTGCGGGCGTCGAAGACCAGCCGGGCCAATTCGTGTGCTGTCAATCCGGTGCGGGCGGCGGTGTCGTATCGGCTCTGCCAGTCGGTGATCGCCATGGCGACGTCGCCGAGGCGGTCGAGCCGGGCCTGCAGTGTCGCGCGGGGCCGGCCGACGGCGCCTTCCGCCGCGCGCACGGCCGCGTCCCCGGCGCCGCGGAACTGGCGCATCAGCAGTCGCAGCGACCGGTCTGGTGCGTGCAGCAGCATGGTCGACTTGACGATCAGACTCGCCGCCACAGCGCCGACGCCGATGAGCAGCAGCGGGCCGAGATCGTCGACCGTCGGCCGCAGGAACAACGCGAAGAAGCTGGAGAAGAACGCGATCATTCCCACCGCCGACCAGCGCGGACCGAAGCGTCGCATCCAGGTGGCGACGCCGCCGATCACGACGAAGGCGGCGATCTCGACGTACCTGTTGTGTGCGAGCAATGTGGTGCCGGCGAGGCCGCCGACCACGGGAATCACCAACAGGGCCGTGGTGACGAGCCGGGCCGGCGCGGTGGCGTCGCGCACGCTCAGACCCGCTTGCATCGCGAGAAACGCTCCGACCGCCAGGTAGCCGCCGTCCGCGTGGGTCGCGTTCACGATCAGCCAGGCGCACCCGGTGCTGATCAGCACAGCCACCGCTACCCCGCTCGCGTTGAGCAGCCGGGTACGGCCGGGATCGGTCCCGGCGAGTGCACGCACGGGATTCGCCGTGAATCGGACCATTTCACGATTGTGCCGAAACGGGGAGACTGCAGACGCTTGGCAACGAACTTACTCAGTAGTAAGGTAGCGCCATGGCTATCAACCTTGAGCTCCCGGAGAAGCTGAACTCCACGGTCGAGCGCGCCCGTCTCGCTGCCGAGCACATCTTCCGGCCGATCTCCCGCAAGTACGACAAGGCCGAGCACGAGTACCCCGTCGAACTCGACGAGCTCGGGAAGATCGCCAAACAGGCCCGCGGGGGCGATAAGGACGCCGACAAGGCGGACGAGTCCGCGGAGGAGACCGTCAACGGCGCCAACCTCCGGTCAGTGCTCAACGCCCGCGAACTCGGTTGGGGCGACGTCGGTCTGATGCTGTCGATTCCGTACCAGGGCCTCGGAAACGCGGCGATCGCCGCGGTGGCGAACGACGAGCAGCTCGAGCGTTTCGCCGATGTCTGGGCCGCCATGGCCATCACCGAGCCGGGCTTCGGATCGGATTCGGCCGCCGTCTCCACCACCGCCGTCCTGGACGGCGACGAGTACGTGATCAACGGCGAGAAGATCTTCGTGACCGCCGGAAGCCGCGCCGACCACGTCGTGGTGTGGGCGACGCTCGACAAGAGCGTCGGCCGCGCCGCCATCAAGAGCTTCGTGGTGCCGATGAACGCCGACGGGGTCACCGTCGCGCGGCTCGAGCACAAGCTCGGCATCAAGTCGTCCGATACCGCGGTGGTCCGGTTCGAGGACGTTCGAGTGCCGGCCGAGAACCTGCTCGGCACGCCGGAGATCCAGGTGAAGACGGGTTTCGGTGGCGTCATGCAGACGTTCGACAACACCAGGCCGGTGGTGGCCGCGATGGCCGTCGGCCTCGGGCGGGCCGCTCTCGAGGAGTTGCGCCGGATGCTCGAAGAGTCCGGTCACGAGGTCGACTACGACCGTCCGGTCGCCGCTCAGCACGCCGCCGTCGCCGAGTTCATCCGGCTCGAGTCCGACTGGGAGTCGTCGTGGATGCTCACGCTGCGCGCGGCGTGGATGGCCGACAATAAGCAGCCCAACTCCACCGAGGCGTCGATGTCCAAGGCGAAGGCCGGCCGCACCGTCACCGAACTCACCAACAAGGCCGTCGAGATCGGTGCCACGGCGGCGTTCTCCGAGACCGAATTGCTCGAGAAGTGGGCTCGCGACTCCAAGATCCTCGACATCTTCGAGGGCACACAGCAGATTCAGCAGCTGATCATCGCCCGTCGGGTGCTCGGAAAGACCAGTGCCGAGCTGAAGTAGACCTGTTACGGCTGTGCCCCGGGCTAACCGTCCACCGCGCGCGGCATGTACATGATCACGGCGACGCCCACGAGGCAGATGAGCGCGCCGATGACGTCCCAGCGGTCGGGCCGGTAGCCGTCGGCGACCATCCCCCACAGCAGGGAGCCCGCGATGAAGACGCCGCCGTAGGCTGCGAGGATGCGGCCGAACTCGGCGTCGGGCTGCAATGTGGCGACGAATCCGTACACGCCGAGTGCGGCGACTCCGGCACCGATCCACAGCCAACCGCGGTGTTCGCGCACGCCCTGCCATACGAGCCAGGCCCCGCCGATCTCGGCGACGGCCGCTAGCGCGAACAGAATGAGCGAACGGGCGACGGTCATGGCAGTCGATCATGCCAGCGGACCGGGATCGGGGCTCGCGGACGCGGTCGCGGCAATCTTTCGCGGACCCTCGCGCCAGTGGGGCGCTCCTGTTAACCTTCCCACTAGAACATGTTTCAATTCAGGGAGTGGAAATGACTGCTGAGCAGCAGGAAACCGGACTTTCCGACAAGATCGCGGCCACCGTCGAGGCCTACATCGACGGCCTCAACTCGGGGTCGGCGGAGGACATCGTGAACCTGTACGCCGACGGCGCGACGGTGGAGGACCCGATCGGCGCACCGGTGCGCAGCACGCGTGACGAGCTCGTCGAGTTCTACAGCATCATCACCGGCCTCGAGAGCCGCGAAGCGACGCTGAAGTGGACCAAGATCGCCGGCGACACCGCGGTCTTCGAGTTCACGCTCGTGACCGGCACCGCGGGGATGAAGTTCGAGATCACCCCGGTCGACATCATGGTCTTCGACGCCGACGGCAAGATCGCCGGCATGCGGGCCGTGTGGGAGCAGTCGGACCTCAAGCAGCTGTAGGTCGGACGGTCGGCCGACGCCGGCTATCGGTTGCGCGGACCGCGCGGCCGGAGCACCACTTCGGTGGGGTGGGCGTCGGCCGGCGCGTTCACCGCTGACGCCACCGCCGCGGCGACGGTCTCCGCGCGCAGGTACTTCGACGGGTCGTACTCGGCACCCTCGAAGGCGACGATGTCGCGCTGCATATCGGTGTCTATGCGTCCGGGGAAGATGGACGTGACCCGGAGTGCGGGTTCTTCGGCGCGCAGCCCGTCGGCCAGGGCCCGGAGCGCGAATTTGCTTGCGGCATAGGGCGTCCAATTGGCCCGCACGTTCATTCCCGCGCCGGAGTTGAGGAAGACGACGTGTCCGTCGGCGGCCCGCAACGCCGGGAGCAGCAGTCGGGTGACCTCGGCGGCTGCGATCACGTTGACATCCATCACCTGCCGCCATTCCTCGACGGGCGTGTCGGCGAGGGCCTCGAGGCTGCTCGCGACTCCCGCGCTGTGAACGAGCACATCGAGACGGGTGACGGTCTCCAGAGCGGTTTCCAGGGCGGCGTAATCGGTGAGGTCCACCGGAAGAGTCACGGCGCCGTCCAATTCCGTTGCTACACGGTCGAGTTCGGCCGACCCGCGGCCGCCCAGAATCAAGTCGTGGGTCGGTGCGAGCGCTTTCGCGATCTGCGCACCGACCCCACGACTGGCACCGGTGATCAAAGCGGTAGGCATACCGTCGATCCTATTGAATGCCGGCTCTGCATGACGTCTCTCGGCTCAGTACTCCTCGGCGCCGACCAGGACGGCCTCCGGGTCCACCGTGTGCTCGTCGGGCTTGCTGCCTCCGGCGAGCACCAGGGCGGCCACGGCCACCGCGCAGTAGCCTGCGGCGAACCAGAACGGGGCGGCCATGCCGAACCACTCGGCGAGGTAGGCGACCATCACCGCAGAGGCGGCGGCGCCCATCCAGCGCAGGAAGCTGTATCCGGCGCTGGCCACCGACCGCGGGGTGGAGTCGTCGGCGGCCGACATCGCGACCCCGGTGAACAGCGTGTTCAGCACACCGGAGGGAATGCCCGAGAGCACCACGGCCAGACCGATCAGCCACACCTGATGATCGACGACGCCGATCGCGGCGAGCACCATCGTCACCAGGTAGGCGCCGATGGCGGAGAGGACGCCGCCGCGAGCACCGATGGCCGAGGCGATGCGCGGCCCGACGAAGACGCCGGAGAGCGCGGTCAGCAGACCCCATCCGAAGAAGACCATTCCGGCGTAGATGGGGCGCAGGCCCATCGCGATCGGTGCCCAGGCGATGACGGTGAACAGTGCGCCGGTGTAGAAGGCCGAGCCGATCGAGTTGATGAGCAGGCTGCGGTTCTTCAGCGCCTTGATCGGATCGAGGAGTTTGACCGGTTGCCGCTGTTCACGAGGTCCGTCGGCGGGGAGCATGACGGCGCACAGGACGGCGCCCGCGAGCATGAGCAGTGCGGTGCCGGCGAACGGTGCGCGCCACGTCCACTCTCCGAGGACGGCGCCGAGCAGCGGACCGACGGCCAGTCCCGCTCCCAGTGCGGCCTCGTACAGCAGGATCGCTCCCTGCTGGCCGCCTGTGGCCTGTCCGACGATGAAGGCGAGCGCGGTGGCGATGAACAGTGCGTTGCCCAGACCCCAGATGACGCGCAGGGCGATGAGTTGGTCGATGTTTCCGGCGAAGGTCGACAGGCCGGCCGCGATGACGATGCACACCAGTCCGGTGGTCAGGGTCCGCTTGGGGCCGAACCGGTACGCGGACCATCCGGTCAGCAGCATGGCCACCACCTGGACGCCCATGTAGACGCCGAACAGCAGCGTGAGCTTGGTCTCGGGCGCGCCGAGCGCCTCGCGGATGGTGTTGAGGATGGGGTCGACGAGGCCGATCCCCATGAACGCGATGACCGCGGCGAACGCGGTCACCCAGACGGTCCGCGGTTGCCCTTTGAAGGCCGCGGTGAGGGAGCGGGAGTCAGTGCTCATGAAAGCTCCATTCGAGTCTGCAGTTCACGCAGGGCGGGCAGGGCGGCTGCCAGGGCTGCGCGGTGATCGTCGGACAGGGTCTGCAGTGCGCGCGTGACGCTGTCGTCTCGACGGGTCCGGATGTCGCTGACGATCTCGGAGCCGGTGTCGGTGGCTGCGATGATCACTGCCCGGCGGTCGTCGGGATCGGGTTCGCGGGATACGTATCCGCCCCGGTGCAGGCCGTCGATCAGTGCGGTCGCGGTCGGCATCCGGATCGATTCGCGTTCGGCGAACTCGCCCATCCTCATCGGCCCGTAGTCCACGAGTGAGGCCAGCCCCGAGGCCTGGGCGGCGCTGAGCTCACTGATGGGCGAGTTGCGTCGCAGGGTCAGGTACAACCGCGTCACCGTGTGCCGCAGTCCTGAGGCGAGGTCGGGGGCGTTCTCATCGGTCATACTTCGTAAGCCTAATACTTCGTAAGCCTAAATAAAAGACCGCGGAGCCATCGATCGCCCTGTGAACAGGGAGTTCACGTCAGGAAAATGGGGAACGTCACACGTCCGGGACACCTCGACCACCGGAGTGAGACGGACCGACGCCGGTCAGAAGCGACCGCCGGTCCCGATGCGGCCCGAACTCGACGACCCGCCGTAGGAACCGGGACTGCGTCCGCCGGAGCTGTAGCCGCCGAACGATCCCGGACGCATCGTGCCGCGCAGAACGCTGTCGACGAGGATGCCGGTGAGGACGGCACCGGCGATCGGAGGACCGGTCCGGTCGGCCGCGCCGGCCGCCCGTTGCTGGTCCTGCCAGGCGACGACGTCGTTCTGTGCCGCCATCAGCGCCTCGTCGGCGTTCCGGGACGCCTGCCGCGCCTGCTCCAGGGCCCGATCGGGGTCGGTGTCGGAGAGCCGAACCGCTTCGGCGCCGAGCTGCTGCGCCCTCGACAGGCGGGTCCGGGCGACGGAGCCGACGGCACCGCGCCGGGTCTCGATGAAGTCGGCCGCGGCCTGCGTCTTGGCTTCGGCCGTCTCGAGCGCATTGGTTATCAGCTGGGTGCGCCGCGACGTCTCGTCGGCGGTCCGATGTGCGGCGGCCAGTGCGGCATCGAGGTCCGCGTCGGCCTCCGAGAGGGCAGCGAAGGCGCCCAGCGGGTCGGTGTCGGCCTCCGAGTCCGCGGTGGCGAGCGCAGCCTTCGCCTTCCCGATCGCAGCCGTGAGATCGGATGGGGGAGCCGGCAGTCCCTCGGCCTGCGCCACCGCGGCCGTGACATCGGCCGTCAGCGGCGACAGGCCGTGACGAGCGCGGGCCAGGGTCGCGTCGGCCGAGTCGATCGCGTCGAGCAGTTTGGCAGCGGTCTCCAGCGCTCCCTCGGCCGACCGGATGTCGGCCACGACGGGTCCTTGCTGTCCGGCGGGCAGGGCGATCGCCTCGCGGCCCTGATCGGTGCTGTCCTCGGCGAACCGGAGTTGCTCACGCGCCAGGGCGACGTTCTGGCTGATCGAGGAGACCACGGTTCCGCCGTGCCGCTCGGTCAGCTCGGCCAGGGTGGCTTCGGATCGGGGCAGGCGGGCCGTGGTCTCCACGATCCGCCGTGTCAGCTCGTCGAGCCGTTCCTCGGCGTTGATCAGCAGGTTGCGCATGGCGTCGAATTTCTCCACCTGCTCGTCCAGCAGCGCATCCGCGTCCGAGCACGAGGTGATGATCTGCACCAGCATCGACCGCTGCTCGTCGGCGGTCTCCGGGATGTGATCGTCCAATCTCTGACGGAGAGCGAACGACGACGCCAGCGCGCGCTGGGCGGCGCCGAGCGCCGCGGTGAACGGCGCGGCGTCCGCCTCACCGAACTCGTCGATCGCGAGGACGAGTTCGTCGGCGCTGGTCTTGACGGCATTGTCGGTGTCGGTGAGCACCTCCCGCGACCATGCATGGAGTACTTCGAGGGGCTGCTCGGACAACTGGTCGACGGTCAACGAGTCGCCGGCTTCACGCAGATCGTCCACGTGCGCGGCGTGAGCCCGGCGTCGCCGCCTGCGGAGGTAGAGGAAGCCGCCGCCCGCGATCACGGCCGCGCCGCCGACCACCCCCGCGGCGATCGCTCCGGCGTGGGACTCATCGCCGGCCGCCGCCGCGTCGATCTCGTCGACGGTGTCGAGCGCCGACGCCGCCCACCGTCCCCGCTTCAGATCCGGGACCAACGTGTCGGTGGCGATGCTGTTGATCTCGTCCTGGGTGAGACCGTCGATCGCGGCCGGCGCGGTGAGCCGGTAGCCGCGGTCCCCGGTGGCCACCGCCAGCAGTACGTCGCGGTCGCCGAAATCACTGAGGTCTTCGGTCTGGCGGGCCCAGTCGGCCGCCTTCATGCCGTCGAAGGAGTCGACGTAGACCACCCACATCTGGATCTTGTGGTCGTTATAGAGAGCGTCGATCGCGGAGGCGATCTTGTCGTGGTCGGCCTCACTGAAGACGCCGGCGGTGTCGACCACCTGATCGGCCATGCGCAGCGGCGCCTGAGCCCGAGCGCTGCCGGCCCCGGTGAAGAGCAGTGCCGCGAGGACCGCGAGAGCCGAGACCGTCACCATGAGTAGGCGGGCCCGGATCAGACGCTGGATGCTCGCGAAAACCATGGACTCAATCTAGCTTGTGAGTCTGACGGTTCTGGGTCGGTGAACGGGGCACGGTGGGTAACGAATGGGACGCGATCGTGATCGGTTCCGGTCCGAACGGATTGACCGCGGGAGCGGTGATGGCGCGTGCGGGCCGATCGGTGCTGGTCATCGAATCGGAGGACACGATCGGCGGCGGTTCGCGGACTGACGAGGCGTTCGGAACCGGAATTCGGCGCGACGTCTGCGCGGCCGTCCATCCGACCGGGTACGCGTCGCCGGCGTTCGCCGAACTCGGCCTGGCGGACCGGGTCGAGTGGCTGGTGCCGGAAGTCTCTTTCGCCCACGTCTTCTCGCGAGGTGATGCCCTGGGCGTGTACCGCGATCCGGTGCGACGGGCGAGTGAGCTGGGCGACGATGCCCGGGCGTGGCGTCGGACGGTCGCGCTCGGCACCGGGGCGGCGCATGACGCGTTACGGATGCCCGCGTTTCCCCGGCATCTGCCGCGAATGGCGCGTTTCGGTCCGCAGGCCCTGATGCCCGTCGACGCGTTGGTCCGGTGGGCTTTCCGTACCGAACGGGTGCGCACCGCGTTCGCGGCGGTGGCCGCGCACGCCATCCGGCCCTCGGACGCGCTCGGTTCGGCCGCCCCCGGACTTCTGCTGGGAACGCTGGCCGAGGCGGGTTGGCCCGTTGCCGCCGGCGGATCCCAGTCCGTCGTCGACGCGCTGGCCGCGATCATCCTCGGCAACGGCGGGCGGATCGAGACCGGCCGGCGAGTGCGCTCGGCTCGCGAATTGCCGACCGCCGGGCAGGTCTTCTTCGACGTCTCGCCCCGCGCGCTGGTGCAGATCATGGGGGAGCGGCTGCCGTCCCGGTATGTCCGGCGTCTCGAGCGTTTCGAGTACGGCGGCGGTGTCTGCAAGGTCGACTTCCTGCTGCGCGAGCCGATTCCCTGGTCGGGGGCGGGCGCCGAGGAATTGTTGTCGACGGCTACCTTTCACATCGCGCGCGACCGCGCGCAGATCAGCGGCGCGGAGGCCGACGTCGCGGCCGGCCGGGTGCCCGACCGACCGTGGGTGCTCGGCGGCGAACCCACGCGGGTCGATCCCTCGCGTGCGCCGGCGGGAACTCGCCTGGCATGGGCGTACTGCCACGTCCCCGCGGGCTGCGGGAGCGACGTCTCCGACCGGATCGTCGCCGAGATCGAACGGTGCGCACCGGGTTTCACCGACACGATCGAGGGTCGGATCGTCACGACCGCGTCCGGCTACGAGGACTACAACGCCAACTGCGTCGGAGGCGACATCAATTGCGGCGCAGCCAATCTGCGGCAGCTGTTGGCACGACCGGTGCTGTCGGCGCGGCCGCATCGGACTCCGGTACCCGGCGTGTACCTGTGCTCGTCGGCGACGGCCCCGGGTGGCGGTGTCCACGGTATGTCCGGCTACCGCGCGGCGAAGACGGCGCTCCGGGACGGCTGATCCGGCGTCGCGGACCCGTGCGATGCCTCAGCGCACCACCAGGTCGGTGGTGGTGGCGCTCAGCGTGATCGGGGCGATCGACTTGCCTCGCATCCACGTGTCGACGAAGCGGCGCAGCTCCGGGTCCCGGTCGCGATTCGCGAAGGCCTCGCGGGGGATCTCCACGGCGCCGACCAGATGGCGCGGGGTGCGGGTGAGGCCGACGTGCCCGGGCGTCATCCGCATACCGTCGGCGGTGTGCAGGAGCACCGGAATCCGATGGCCGTCGGGAGTGGTGACGGTGGCCGGCCGAGTGGTGACCGCGGGATGGAAACTCGACACCGACAGTCGGTAGCCGGACGGCGCCGCGGTGAGTCCCACCTCGTCGAGCATCCGCGGGTCGATGACGCTGTACGGGATACCGATATCGATGAGTGTCTGCCCGTCGACGAGCGCGGAGCGGGAGGGGAGGGACGCCGACAGATTCCACGGCTTCTCGGGGGCGAGCGTCTCCGCGGACCGATCGCCGGGCGAGTTCTCCAGGAGCCGGCCCTGCAGCGTGCTGCCGGTCGGGGTGAACGTCCATGTCGAGGCGTGAAGGTCCTTGTGCCAGAAGCCCGTTCGGCCATTGCTCCGGCCTTCCACCCGGAGCTCGCGCTTCTCGGGGCCAGGACCGGTGGAGATCACGGTGATCGCGGAGGTGATCTCGCCGGGAATCTTGGGCTGGCGTGTCCAGTCGGGTGCGGGGAGCTGGACCGCGGCGGTCGACCGATCGAAGGCCTCGACCGTCAGGTTGGTGGCGCTGGGCTTCCCGGTCTGCGGGTCCCAGCTGTAGCGGAAGAACACCGAATCCGATCCGGAAGAGTCGAAATCAAAAGTGCGCGTGAACATGTCGCCGTACCGGTTGACGACGAAGGTGGTGGATCCGGCGGCCGAGAGGGCCACGGACTGAAACCGGCCGCCGAGCGGGCTGCCGATCTCGTAGCTGTCGTCGTTGGGCAGCCACGGATCGGCGTAGGTGATCCGGCTGCCGTCGCCGGTGAGCGCCGGGATCATCGTCATCTTCGCCTGACCGGAGGGGTGGACGCGGCCGGCGATATCCAGGTACGCCCGGTTGTCCGACGGCGAGGTCACGCTGAGCGCCCAGCCGCCGCGGCGGTCGTCCGGCAGCTTGCGGCCGGGCCCCGTCCACAGCATGGCGCCCCACGCGGAGGTCCAGTTCCACAGCAGAGGGGACTGGGTCACGTTGTCCATGGTGTAGATCCAGCCTTCTCGATCCACGCCGACCAGTTCGTCGTCGTCCAGTGAGATCGCGACGAGCCGTCCGCGCAGGCAGGACGGCAGGGGGACCGTCCGCCAGCGGCTGTCCGCTGCTGACCGCGGGGGACGCGGCCGGGTCACCAGCGTGCCGGAGTCGGTCAGTGCGAACTCCCAGAATCGATTGAACTGAGTCTTCTCGGTCCGCAGGTCCACGCGTGACGGCGCCTGCTTGCCCGTGTACTCGGCGAAGGTCGTCAGTCCGGTGCGATCACCGGTGGACGGAACGCCCGGCGGAATCTGTGCGGTGCCGAAGGGAACACACGACGCCGGTCCGGCGTGCGCGGCCGGGGCGCCGGACAGTGGCAGAACGATCGTCGTGACGATGCCGGAGAGCGCCGTCGCCAGACGGATTCGAGAGAGCCGGTTCCGGGGTCGGGTCATGAATCCGGACTATATCGGGCGCGTCCCGGGCGGTGTCCGCTTCGGCCCATCGGGCCGGCACCGATTATGCGGTGCGCGAATCCCGCCAGCGCACCAGTTCCCGGACCGCCGTCAGGTCGTAGTCGGGTCCGCCGGTGGCGACCGTGAGGAGGGTGACGCCCTCGGCCGTGATGTCGTCGGCGAACCGAAGCATGGCGCCGACGTCGCCGTCGAAGCGGACCTCCGCCGACCGCTCGATCTCGGCCGGATCGCGTCCCACGTCGGCGCAGTGCCGAGCCAGGACACCAGACTTGTGGCGATACGACTCGACGTCGACGAACCCGTGCCAGAGATCGGCGTGTTCGGCGATGAGTCGCAGTGTCTTCTTCTCGCCGCTGCCGCCGATCAGCAGCGGAATATGGCGCGTGGGTGCGGGATTCAGCTTCGCGAGCCGTTCGGTGAGTCGCGGCAGGGAGGCACCGAGGGCGTCGAGTCGGCTGCCCTTGGTGCCGAAGTCGTATCCGTACTCGGTGTAGTCGCGCTGGAACCAGCCGCTGCCGATGCCGAGGATGAGACGACCGCCGCTGATGTGGTCGACGGTGCGCGCCATGTCGGCCAGCAGCTCCGGATTCCGGTAGCTGTTACAGGTGACGAGAGCGCCGAGCTCGACGCGGGAGGTCTGCTCGGCCCAGGCGCCGAGCATGGTCCAGCATTCGAAGTGGGCGCCGTCGGGGTCGCCCGACAGCGGGAAGAAGTGGTCCCAGTTGAAGACGACGTCGACTCCCGCGTCTTCGGCGCGCATCACTGCGTCCCGGATGAGGGAGTACTCCGGTGAGTGCTGGGGCTGGAGCTGGACGCCGATTCGGATGGGGTGACTCATGGCTCCAGTGTGCCGCGCAGTCCGCCGCGGCGCCGGTTCTTGCCGCGCGCGCAAGCCGCGTCGCGGCGTGGATCTCAATGCGGGTGCGCAAGGATGGGCCAGCTGGTGGATGCGGGGCGACTCTTCTGCTTGGTGGCGTGCCTGGCGGTCGCTAGTCGGCCTGAAAGAATCTGGTGATGAGGTCTGCTGTGGCGCCCCAGTCTCCGTGACGAAGAAAATGACTCAAGTCGACCTTTACGAAGACCGCTTCTGCGGCGAAATAGGTTGTGTCGCCGACAGTACCGTTGGCTTCGATGAAGAGCGCGCGGTCGGTTTCGTCGACGAGGGAGGCGGTGATGTGCACGGGGGTGTGCAGTGGGACCGGGCGTCGATACTCCACGGTGAGGGTTCGGGTGACTGCGGGTGTCTCGGCGATCCACAGGGTGAAACCCATGATGTCATCGCATGCCGCTGAGATGGCTCCGCCGTGGGCGAGTCCCGGGGCTCCTGAGTGGCGCTCGTCGAATTGCAGGTCGGCGTAGACGTGGTCGCCGTGCAGGTGTACCTCGAGGTGCAGGCCATTGGGGTTGTCTTCGCCGCATCCCATGCACCATGGTGCGTGTGCTGGTAGTGGTTTGTCGCCCCTCATAAGTGACCTTTCTGAGCCTTCAATCGGTACCGCCACTGGCAGTTTCGCTCTGTTACCGACGGTATTGTTGTGCAGTCAGGGGTTCGTGATTTTGGCTATATAGGGAGTGGCCAGGTGGAAACCATCGATTCCGACGATGTTGACCCGAGGCGGGTTCGGTCGCGTCAGCGTTTGTTGGATGCTGCGGTGACCTTGCTGAACAGTGGCGGGGTCGAAGCCGTTACCGTGGAGGCGGTCACTCGACTGTCTCGTGTTGCTCGCACCACCTTGTATCGTCACTTCGAGAGCTCCACAGATCTGGTGGCGGCTGCCTTCGAGCGATTGTTGCCTCAGGCCGAGACCCCCGAGACGACGACGTCGATCCGTGATGACCTGCTGAAGCTGATGCAGCGGCAGGCTGAGCTTATTGAGCAGGCACCGCTGCAGTTGACGACGCTGGCATGGTTGGCAATGCTTCCCGAGCAGCCCCGGCAATCCGGGCAATCCGACGGGGATCAGAACGCGCTCGCGCCACTGCGTCGTCGAGTCGTCGAGCAGTATCGAGAACCATTCGATCGAGTTTTGACGAGTGACGTGGCCACGGCGGAGCTCGGCGACCTCGATTTGACCATGGCAGTCACTCAACTGGCGGGCCCCCTTGTCTTTGCCAAGCTCACGGGCATTCGGTCGATGACCGTTGGCGATCTCGAACAGCTTGTCGACGATTTCCTCATGGCCCACCGGCGACACCAAACCTCCTGACCTCCTTCCCCATCTACGGTACTGCTAGTACCGTAACGATACCGTCGGTTTCGTAGACGGGCTGGGTCGAGGGTGAGGTGCTGCGTATGGTGGTCCAACGTCCAAGTGGTGGGCGCTTGGCGGCGCGCCGGTTGGCGGAACGCAGCGAGTACAGCACGACATTGGGGCGGTTGGCACGGTTCACCTTGGCGCACAGATTCCTCGTCATCGGGGCGTGGGTGGCTGTGGGTATCGTCTTGGCGATACTGTTTCCCCAGCTGGAGACGGTGGTGCGGCAGCAGTCTGTTGATCCGATCCCTGCTGGGGTTCCATCGTTTCAAGCACTCGATCAGATGGGTGGTGCGTTCGGTGAGAAGGGCGCCAAGACCACTGTTTTCGTGACCATGGAGAACCCGAACGGGTTCACCGACGTGGCGCGGGAACGCTACGACATGCTCGTTCTGCAGTTGCGCGAAAATTTCGACGATGTGCAGTCAGTGCGGGATTTGCTCTCCGATCCGACGACGGCCGGCCAGGCCTTGAGTGAGGACGGGCAAGCCTGGTACTTGCCTGTCGGGGTCACCGGAACTTTGGGAGGGCCAACGGCCACGCATGCTGTGGAGACCGTGCGCCAAACCGCGCAGCGCGTGTTTGACGGTACGGACACCACTGTCCATGTCACCGGGCCGACGGCCACTTTCAGTGACCAGATCGTCAGTGCTGAAAGCGATTTAGTCGTGATCACTGTGGCGACGGTGGCGCTTATCGCGATCATTCTGTTGATCGTTTACCGATCGCTGTTCACCGCGCTGGTGCCGTTGTTGGTGATCGGTGTCAGCCTCGGCGTGGGCCGCGGGGTCTTGTCCGCACTCGGCGAACTCGGTATGCCGGTATCGCAGTTCACCGTCGCGTTCATGACCGTCATCCTGCTCGGAGCCGGGGTCGACTACTCAGTCTTTTTCATCAGTCGCTATCACGAACGGCTACGCCAGGACGCTACCACTGAGGTTGCGCTCGTGGACGCGACAGCAACTATCGGACGGGTCATCCTGGCTTCAGCTGCCACGGTGGCGCTGGCCTTTTTGGCGATGGTGTTTGGTCAGCTGAGCGTGTTCTCCACCTTGGGTCCGGCATGCGCGATCGCCATCCTCATCGGATTCCTCGCCACGGTCACCCTGCTACCACCGGTGTTGCTGTGGGCGGCGCGATTCGGCTGGGGCGCACCCAGACGAGATCTGACCCGAAAGTACTGGAATCGCGTCGCCGTGCTCGTCGTGCGGCGTCCTGTGCCTCTGCTGGCACTAACCCTGGTCGGGCTAATCGTGCTTAGCGTCTTCGCGATGGGCATCCAGATCACCTTCGACGATCGTGAGGGGCAGCCCGCGACAACCGACAGCAACGAAGGCTACGCGTTGCTCGACCGTCATTTCCCTCAAGACGTCACTATCACTGAGTTCCTCGTTGTAGATGCACCGATCGATCTCCGTACTGCCAGCGGGCTGGCCGATCTTGAGCAAATGGCCTCACGTGTATCCCAGATCCCCGGAGTGACTCGAGTCATCGGTGTTACCCGTCCCACCGGGGACAAGCTCGAGCAAGCCGAGCTGTCCTGGCAGAACGGTCAGATCGGGGACCGGCTGGCGGGTGCGGTCGACGATGGCCAGAACCGCCGAGGTGACCTCGAACAGCTCCGTACCGGCGCATTCCAACTCGCCGACGGGCTTACTCAGCTCGACACCCAGGTACGCACCAACTTGGCCCCCCTGGCCGGCATCCTCGATCAGGCAAGCACAGCAGGGCAGCAAATTCAGCAGTACCAGCCGATACTCCGCCAACTCGCCGCATCTGCACCAGCGCTCGATCGCGCTTCTCAGAATGCCCCACAGCTGGCCGCGCTCACCCGCCAAACATCTGCAGCCCTGGCAACAGTGACCTCGATCCTGCCCATCCTCGATAATGCGCCCTGGTGCACCCAAGTCCCGCAGTGCGCAGCTCTGCGCGCGCAGACCCGCAATCTCGACGCCCTACTGAGCAACGGGACCCTCGACCAGATCGCCACGCTGTCAACACAACTCGCGCAGCTGGATACACCGATCTCAACAGTCACCGACCAACTCACTTCCACCGTCAACTCACTGGGCTCCACGCTGGGAAGCATCAGCAGCCAAGACCTTCCCGGCAAGCTCACCCAACTGCAAACAGGTATCAGTCAACTCGCGGCGGGATCACGCCAACTCGCCGCCGGTGTATCCGCGCTGATCGACAGCAACCTTCAACAACTCGCCGGGATGGCCGCGCTAGCCACACAACTACAAACCTCCGCCCGCGAGACCGCCGGAACAAACTCAGCAACCGGCTTCTACCTCCCACCTCAGGCCAACGCAGACCGCCGTTTCGTCGACGTCGCTCGCCAGTTCGTCTCGCCCGACGGCCATACCGTGCGCTACGCAATACAAACCAGCTTCGACCCCTACAGCACCGAGGCCATGCAACTGGCCGACACAATCACCGATGTCACACTCGCCGCCAGACCGAACACAACCCTGCAGGACTCCAACATCGCGATAGCCGGGTTCCCCGCCATCAACGCCGATCTGCAACGTCTACTCACCGAAGACTTCCGACTCCTAGCGTTGGCCACCCTCACCATCGTCGGCCTGATCCTGATACTCCTACTCCGAGCACTCATCGCGCCGCTATACCTTCTGGGCACCGTCATACTCAACTACACCGCGGCACTGGGTATCGGTGTCCTGATCTTTCAACACATCCTCAAAACCGATATCGCCTGGCCCGTACCACTACTGGCCTTCATAGTCCTCGTCGCGGTCGGCGCCGACTACAACATGCTTCTTATCTCTCGCCTACGCGAAGAATCCCAAAACAACATCCGCATCGGCGTCCTGAGAACCGTCACCAACACCGGATCAGTCATCACCTCGGCCGGCCTCATCTTCGCTGCCAGCATGTTCGGACTCATGGCCGGATCCATCTCGATCATGACCCAGGTCGGACTCATCATCGGCATCGGCCTGCTGCTCGACACCTTCATCGTCCGCACCATCGTTGTGCCGACCATCGCCACACTTGTCGGCAGAGCAAGCTGGTGGCCGAGTACCCGAACCGACACGCATCCAGTGTCCCGCTAGTACGCACGCACGTGCCGAGATCTGACCGGCCCCGCCAGTCATCCAGCCATCGCGCCCACCTCATCGACTGACACCCGCTCGACGGTCGGCCGCGGCAACCACACCCTACCGTCGCGGATCAGTGCCCAGACCACGTCAACCAGACGTCTAGCGAGAGCGATGAGAGCGTGGACGTGGGAACGCTTCTCGCGTCGTTTGCGCTGGTAGAACTCGCGGGACGGGCCGTCGCGTTGCGAGCTGTTGAGTGCGGCCATGTAGAACACCTTGCGAAGTCCTCTGTGGTAACGCTGGGGTCTACGCAAGGCTCCCCGGCGGTTACCGGAGTCGTGCGGTACCGGAGCAAGACCGGCGTAGGCGGCGAGTCTGGCGGGCGAGCCGAACGAAGTGAGGTCGCCGCCGGTGATCGCGACGAGCTCAGCGCCGCTTCGGGTGCCGATGCCTGGCACGGATTCGAGAATCCGTGCGTGACGGTGGCGGCGGAACACCTCGGTGATCTGCTTATCCAGGTCGGCGATCTGACGGGTCAGCATGACCAACGAGGTAGCCGCGTGTTGCACCAGTAGGGCTGTGGTCGCCTCGCCAGGCAGGGTGACGGTCTGCGCGGCCGCCGCGGCACGGGCTTTGTCGATCATCTTCGGGATCGTGGGTCGGCGGACGCCGTGACTGCGCAGGTGGTCGTAGATCTCGTCGTCAGAGACCGCAGCGATCGCAGATGGCGTGGCGAAGCGGGTGAGGAACGTTAGACCGGTCAGTGTCGAGTAGTCGAAACACCGTTCTAGTGCAGGGAAGATGCGGGTCAGCAGGCCGCGCAGGCGGTTGATGCCTCGCGTACGTTCAGCGACGAGGTCGTTGCGATGTCCGGTCAGCAGGTCGAGTTCGATCGCGACGTCGTCGGGCGCCGAGACGGTGGCGAGATCGCCACGTAGGCGGGCTGTCTGGGCGATCACGACCGCATCGCGGGCATCGGTCTTGCCCTCACCCGCGAACGCACCGGTCATGCTGTGCACGACCCGGCCGGGCACGTAGCGGATCTGCTGGCGCCGCGCAGCCAGCACACCCCTCAGCAGCGCCGATTCCGGTGCGGTCATGTCGATCGCCCACACCACGAATTTCATGTCGGCGACCCGGTCCATGAGCGCTTCGATCGCCGGTTGATCGTTGGGAAGCCGCCGAGACCACAGCACCGTTCCCGCCTCATCGACCGCGGCGGCGTGATGCGCATGCCGACCGACATCAATTCCTACCCAGATCTTTTCGTCCATACTGTCCTTCCGTGTGCGGTTGGCTCGTCAGGGTGGTTTCGCCGGCACACCTTTACACAGCGACAAGTTCGCGAACACATCTCAATCAGCGGCCGAAACGACCCGTCACGGTCCGGGGTGACCTTCCACGCCAAGCCACCAGCGACAACAGGTGATTGTCGAGCCACGCCCCGAACCGCGGACGAACGTCCGAGGCGACCGCCCCGGACGTACTCCAACGTAAAGGTGATTGTGGGAGCGTCGAGGAGTGAGTGAACATCAGCACGACCACGATCAGCAGCAGGCTCCCCGTCATCCCGTCTCCGCGGCCGAGTGGGACGAACTCTACGAGTCGTCGGACCGGCTGTGGACCACCAACGTGAACCCCGCGCTCATCGCGGAAGTCGGTGATCTGCCTGCCGGTTCGGCATTCGACCTCGGGTGCGGCGAAGGCGCCGACGCCCGGTGGCTCGCCGACCACGGCTGGACGGTGGTGGGAGCAGACATCTCCACCGTGGCTCTCAAGCGTGCGGCCGCGGCTGATTCACGTGAAACAATCACCTGGCTGCCGTTCGACGTCACCGCAGATCAGTTCGACCGCACGTACGACCTGGTGGCCCTGAGCTATTTCCACATCGCGAGCGACGACGTCGCGGTCCTGCAGAAGATCGCCGATGCCGTGGGGTCCGGCGGCACGCTGCTCGTGGTGATGCACGACCCCGAGGGGATGCGCGCGCACGGGCGGAGCCCGGACGGGTTCCTCTGGCCCCGCGACATGGTGCGTCTGCTGGGCGAGGGCTGGGAAGTGGTGACCGACGAGGCGCGCGACCGCGGCATCCCGGCGGGCGGCGGCCATCATGTGCGGGATGTGGTCCTCCGTATGCGCCGGGTCTGAGCCTTTCGTCGGTCGGTGGTGCCGCGGCGGGGAGATGTCGGACCCCGGTGAGACCCTCGCGGTATGAGAGTGGAGGCGGGCACACGCAAGCAGGCATCGATCCTGCACGCCGACCTCGACTCCTTCTACGCGTCGGTGGAGCAGCGTGACGACCCGTCACTGCGCGGCCGTCCGGTGCTGGTCGGCGGCGGGGTGGTGGTGGCGGCGAGCTACGAGGCCAAGGCGATGGGTGTCCGCTCGCCGATGGCCGGCCGTGAAGCCCGAGCGCTCTGTCCTCGCGCGGTGATGGTGCGCCCTCGGTTCGAGGCGTACACCGAGGCCAGCCGCGCGGTCTTCGCCATCTTCTCCGACTTCTCGCCGTTCGTCGAGGGCATCTCCGTGGACGAGGCCTTCCTCGACGTCGGCGGCATGCAGGCGATCGCCGGATCGCCCGTGCAGCTCGCGGCACGGCTGCGGGAGCGGGTGCGCCGCGAGGTGGGCCTGCCCATCACTGTCGGGGTCGCGAGCACCAAGTTCGTGGCCAAGGTGGCGAGCGCGGTGGGGAAGCCGGACGGTCTGCTCGAGGTCCCCGCGGGAGGCGAACTCGACTTCCTTCACCCGTTGCCCGTGCGACGGCTGTGGGGCGTGGGCGCCAAGGCCGAGCAACGCCTGGCCGACGCCGGGATCGAGACCGTGGGCCAGATCGCCTCGCTGGGCGAGGAACGGCTGTCGATGCTCCTGGGCCGCGGCCCGGGCAGGCACCTGTACGCACTGTCGATGGCTCGCGATCCACGGTGCGTTCAGACAGGCAGACGCAGACGTTCCATCGGGGCGCAACGGGCGCTGGGTCGTCGGTGGCGGTCGGAGGCGGATATAGAAGCAACACTCGTCGCGATCGTCGACGGCCTGGGCCGCCGTCTCCGGTCGGCGCAGCGGCTCGTGCGAACGGTGGTGCTGCGTCTGCGCTTCCACGACTTCGAGCGAGTGACGCGGTCGCGGACGCTATCCGAACCGACCGACCGCACCGATATCGTACTCGCGGTGGCGCGGGGTCTGCTCGACGAGGCGATGCCGCTGATTCGTGAGCGCGGCTGCACGCTGATCGGGCTGTCGCTGACCAACCTCGCCGATCACGGCGCCGTTCAGCTCGCGTTACCGCTCGACGGCGCCGACCACGCCGGCGACCTCGACCTGGCCATCGACTCGCTGCGGTCGAGATTCGGGAAGGGTGCGGTGACGCGGGGAGTGCTAGTGGGTCGTCCACATCTGCCCGAGAGCCCGATGCTGCCGGATTGACGGCGCCCCGGTCTGGGGGTCACGGTCTGATGGGTTAACGGAATCAAGACCACTTTGCCGCCGGCGTGCCCGGCGGCCACCAGCCGCAGCGCCTCGACCGCACGATCGAGCGGGAAGGTGCGCGCGATCGGCACCGTCAGCTCGCCGGCCGCGAGCAGATCGAGGAGTTCGCCGCGCACACCGTCCCGGAACGCCGCGCTGGCGGGGTCGGCGCCCGAGAGCGCGTCGAAGCCGTACTCGCGCGCGGCTTCGCGGTCGACGACGGTGAGGATCCGATCGCGATCGGCCACCAGTTCCAGTGACGCGGCCGTCGCCTCTGGGCCTCCGGCCGCGTCGAGCGCTGCGACCACCGGACCGGGTGCGGCGTCGCGGACGCGCCGAGCCAGTTCGGGACCGTAGGTCACCGGAATACCGCCGAACCGTGCGACCGCGTCCGACCGACCGGGACCGGCCGTGCCGACGACGGTGACCCCGGCTCGACGCGCCAATTGCAGGAAGACGGCGCCGACTGCGCCCGAGGCGCCGTGCAGGAGCACCGTCTCGCCGGACACCGCACCGGACCGCGACAGCAGCTCGGCCGCCGTGCACCCCGCGAGAAGCAGCCCCGCGGCCTGGTCGTCGGGCACCGCATCCGCCAGGACGAAGGCCTTCTCGGCGGGGATGGTGATCGCCGACGCGTAGCCGCCGTGCACGCGGAAGGCCGCGACGCGATCGCCCACCGACACCGCCCCGGACCCGGCGCGGGTCCGCGGTCCCATGGCGGTCACCACCCCCGCGATCTCGTAGCCGATCGGCAGCGGCAGGAGAGCGGGGTCGGAGGCCCTGAGCGTGTGCTTGAGGTCGGCGGGATTCACTCCGGCGGCCGTGACGCGGACGGTGAGCTGTCCGGGGCCGGGAGCTGCGGGTTCGCAGGCGACGGCCCGGAAGTCGTCGAGCCCGCCGAAGCCGTCCGCCACCCACCTGATGCCCGTCATGACGTGCAGCCTACTGCGCACATTATGGTGACCTGCATGACAAGCAATGTTGACGCGTCCAACCCCGATCTGGTCACAGTGGACGTGCCCACCCACTGGTACAACCTCGCCGCGGAGCTCGACGAGCCGATTCCGCCGCACCTGCACCCCGGAACCAAGGAACCGGTCGGGCCCGACGATCTGGCCGCGCTCTTCCCCGCCGGTCTGATCGCCCAGGAGGTCTCCACCGAGGCCTACATCGAGATCCCTGAGCCGGTTCGTGAGATCTACCAGATGTGGCGGCCGTCGCCGCTGTTCCGCGCCCGCAGATTCGAGGAGGCGCTGAACACGAAGGCGCGGATCTACGTCAAGTACGAGGGCGTCAGCCCGGTCGGCAGCCACAAGACGAACTCGGCTGTCGCGCAGGCGTATTACAACAGCATCGACGGGGTCAAGAAGCTCACCACCGAGACCGGCGCAGGTCAGTGGGGCAGCGCTCTCTCGTTCGCGGGCGCGCAGTTCGGTCTCGACGTGGAGGTGTGGCAGGTGCGGGCGTCGTACGACTCCAAGCCGTACCGGGGCTTTCTCATCCGCACCTACGGCGGCACGCTGCACCCGAGTCCCTCCGACCTCACCGAGGCCGGACGCGCGATGCTGGCGAAGGACCCCGACACCACCGGCAGCCTCGGCATGGCGGTGTCGGAGGCGGTGGAGGTGGCGGCCGCGAATGATGACACCCGCTACGCGCTCGGCAGCGTGCTGAACCACGTCGTGCTGCACCAGAGCGTGATCGGCCTCGAGGCCGTCGACCAGCTGAACGCGGTGGAGCCCGGCGGCGCCGACGTCGTCTTCGGTTGCGCGGGCGGCGGATCGAACCTCGCGGGCCTGTCCTTCCCGTTCCTGCGCGAGAAGCTGCACGGCCGTTCCGATCCGCGGATCGTCGCGGCCGAGCCGTCGGCCTGTCCGTCTCTGACTCAGGGTGAGTACCGCTACGACCACGGCGACGTCGCGGGCCTCACGCCGCTGCTGAAGATGCACACGCTCGGTATGGACTTCGTCCCGGACCCCATCCACGCCGGCGGTCTGCGCTATCACGGCATGGCGCCCGCGCTCAGCCACACGGTGGAGCTGGGTCTGGTGGAGGGCGTCGCGATCGACCAGCGCGCCGCCTTCAGCGCGGGCATCACGTTTGCGCGCACCCAGGGCATCGTGCCCGCCCCGGAGTCGACCCACGCCATCGCCGCGTGCGCCGAGCACGTGGCGAACAGCGACAAGGAGGAGGTCGTCGTGATCGGGCTCTCCGGGCACGGTCAGCTCGATCTGCCCGCCTACGCGGAGTTCTTGAACGGCTCCTTCTGACGGCTGTCGGGCCCGCCGGTTCCGGATCCGGACGGGCGGGCCCGATGCGGTCCGTGCGCGTCCCGACTCCTGCGGTTCGACGAATGCTGAGACAATCGGGACGGTAGTACTGAGAGTGGTGGAATTGCCGGGTCGCCGCACGGCGCGACCGGGAGACAGAGAAGGAACTTCATGGTCGAAACAGGACAGCGTCTGGCGCAGATCGGCGTCACCGGGCTCGCGGTGATGGGCTCCAACATCGCCCGCAACTTCGCGCGGCACGGGCACACCGTCGCGCTGCACAACCGCAGCATCGCGAAGACCGATGCGCTCATCGAGGCGCACGGCGACGAGGGCGATTTCATCCGCACGGAGACCATGGAGGAGTTCGTCGGCGCGCTCGAGCGGCCGCGCCGCGTCCTCATCATGGTCAAGGCCGGCGACCCGACCG
The DNA here is from genome assembly GCF_001578675.1 of Gordonia sp. QH-12. Lineage (NCBI taxonomy): Bacteria > Bacillati > Actinomycetota > Actinomycetes > Mycobacteriales > Gordoniaceae > Gordonia > Gordonia sp. QH-12. The sequence goes on along the minus strand of NZ_KQ969291.1, from coordinate 43,827 downwards.
ACGCCGTGATCGAAGAACTCGCGAACCTGATGGAGCCCGGCGACATCATCATCGACGGTGGTAACTCGCTGTACACCGACACGATCCGCCGCGAGGCGGCGATGGCCGCGCGGAACCTGAACTTCGTCGGCGCGGGCATCTCCGGCGGCGAGGAGGGCGCTCTCAACGGTCCCTCGATCATGCCCGGCGGACCCGCCGAGTCGTACGAGTCGCTCGGTCCGCTGCTGGAATCGATCTCGGCGCACGTCGACGGCGTCCCGTGCTGCACGCACATCGGTCCCGACGGTTCGGGCCACTTCGTCAAGATGGTGCACAACGGCATCGAGTACGCCGACATGCAGCTCATCGGCGAGGCGTACGACCTCATGCGCAACGTGCTCGGCATGGAGGTCGCCGAGATCGCCGACGTGTTCCGCGAATGGAACACCGGCACCCTCGACAGCTACCTGATCGAGATCACCGCCGAGGTGCTGTCGCAGGTGGACGCCGAGACCGGCAAGCCGCTCGTCGACGTGATCGTCGACGCCGCGGGCCAGAAGGGCACCGGCCGCTGGACGGTGAAGTCGGCACTCGACCTCGGCATCCCGACCACCGGCATCGCCGAAGCCGTCTTCGCGCGCGCCCTCTCGAGTTCGACGTCCCAGCGCGAGAGCGCGCGAGGGCTCGTCGCGGGCACCACCGGCGCGCAGGCCCCGGCCGACAAGGCGGCTTTCGTCGAAGACATCCGGAAGGCGCTGTACGCGTCGAAGGTCGTGGCGTACTCGCAGGGCTTCGACCAGATCGCGGCGGGAAGCGCCGAGTACGGCTGGAGCGTGGATCCGGGCAAGCTCGCCACCATCTGGCGTGGAGGATGCATCATCCGGGCCAAGTTCCTGGACCGCATCCGGGAGGCCTACGCCGAGAATCCGGAGCTTCCCGCGCTGCTGCTGGCTCCGTACTTCCGCGACGCGGTCGAGGACTCGGTGGAGAGCTGGCGGCGGGTCATCGTCACCGCGACTGCGATGGGTGTCCCGGTGCCGGCCTTCGCGTCGTCGCTGTCGTACTACGACGCGCTGCGGGCCGAGCGGCTGCCGGCCGCTCTGACCCAGGGGCTGCGGGATTACTTCGGTGCGCACACCTACCTGCGCGTCGACAAGCCCGGCTCGTTCCACACGCTCTGGAGCGGTGATCGCAGCGAGGTCGAGGCGTAGCGCTTCCAAGATCAGTCACTAGACGGGCCTTCGAGGGCAATGTTCCCTCGAAGGCCCGTCTGCGTCCTGAACTTGGCACAGCGGTCTCGGTATGCGTGCTGCCGGTGCGCTATGCCCACATCCCGTTCGTTGTCTCAGACCGCCCACAAGCGATCCTGCGCATCAACGGTGGACAGGTCATCGCGACAGCTTCGCCTGCCGGCGGATCACCCGGGGCGCCGATCCCAGCTCGTTCTAGCGGTTTTCGAATCGCTGCGCTTGCCTCGACCACCGGAGGGGACCGGGTTGTGACTGCGGCCGAAGTACTGTTTAAGCTGGACATATGTCGAAAGTGCTGAGCTCGTTGCCGAAGGGAGAGCGCGTCGGAATCGCGTTCTCGGGTGGTCTGGACACCTCCGTCGCCGTTGCATGGATGCGCGAAAAGGGCGCTATCCCTTGCACTTACACCGCCGACCTCGGCCAGGCCGATGAGCCGGACATCGCTTCGGTGCCCGGCCGCGCGGGTCAGTACGGTGCGGAGATCTCGCGCCTGGTGGACTGCCGCGCCGCGCTCGTGGAGGAGGGCCTCGTCGCACTGCAGTGCGGTGCCTTCCACATCCGCACCTCCGGCAAGACGTACTTCAACACCACGCCGCTCGGCCGCGTGGTGACCGGAATGCTCCTGGTCCGCGCCATGAAGGAGGACGGCGTCGACATCTGGGGCGACGGCTCCACCTACAAGGGCAACGACATCGAGCGGTTCTACCGCTACGGACTGATGGCGAACCCGAACCTGCGGATCTACAAGCCGTGGCTCGACACCCAGTTCGTGGAGGAGCTCGGCGGCCGCCACGAGATGAGCCAGTGGCTGACCGAACGCGATCTGCCGTACCGCGACTCCCAGGAGAAGGCGTACTCCACCGACGCCAACATCTGGGGCGCCACCCACGAGGCCAAGACCCTCGAGCACCTCGACCACGGTCTCGACGTGGTGGAGCCGATCATGGGCGTCGCCGCATGGCGGGACGACGTCGAGGTCGCCACCGAGGACGTCTCCATCCGATACGAGCAGGGCCGCCCGGTCGCCATCAACGGCGAGGTCTTCGACGACGCCGTCGCTCTCGTCCTGAAGGCCAACGAGATCGGCGGCCGCCACGGGCTGGGCGTCTCGGATCAGATCGAGAACCGCATCATCGAGGCCAAGTCGCGCGGTATCTACGAGGCACCGGGCATGGCACTGCTGCACATCGGCTACGAGCGTTTGGTGAACGCGATCCACAACGAGGACACGGTCGCGAACTACCACAACGAGGGCCGTCGCCTGGGTCGCCTCATGTACGAGGGCCGGTGGATGGACTCGCAGGCGCTCATGCTGCGTGAGTCGCTGGTGCGCTGGGTGGGCTCGGCCATCACCGGCGAGGTGACCGTCCGACTGCGCCGCGGCGACGACTACCACTTCCTCAACACCACCGGACCCGGCCTTTCGTACCACCCGGACAAGCTGTCGATGGAGCGCGTCGGCGACGCCGCGTTCGGTCCGTCCGACCGCATCGGCCAGCTCACCATGCGCAACCTCGACATCGCCGATTCGCGTGCGCGCCTGGAGCAGTACGCGCAGCTCGGCATCGTCGGTGGCGCGACCGCAGACCTGGTCGGCGAGCTGTCCGCGGGCGGTGCGCAGGCGATCGCCGGCGGCCAGCCGGAGGACGCGGCATCCGAGTCGCTCGACCGCGCGGCGATCGATTCCGGCGTCGACTAGCGCTCATGGCCGCCAAACGGATCGGGATCGTCGAAGATCACGAGTCGATGGTGCTGGGGGTCCGGGCGATGCTCGACGGCCACGTCGGCCTGTCGCTGATGGCGTCGTCGGACACCGTCGAAGGGCTGCTCGCGCAGCAGGTCTGCCTGGACCTGGTGCTGCTGGATCTGCGGCTGGCCGACGGGTCGTCGCCGACGGCCAACATCGAGGCCTTGCACGACGCGGGTCTATCGGTCCTTGTCTACACCGGTGCGGAGAACCCGTACCTGGTCCGTCTGGCGGCGAAGGCGGGGGTGCTCGGCATCGTGCGTAAATCCGCCCGGGTGGAGCGGGTCGTCGAGGCGATCGCCACGGCTGCGGAGGGCAACCCGGTCATCACCACCGAGTGGGCGGCGGCCGTCGACGGCGACCCCGACCTCGATGCCACCGGCCTGAGTCCTCGGCAGCAGGAGGTGCTCTCGCTGTACGCCTCGGGGGAGAAGGCCGACCGGGTGGGGCGCATGCTGGGGTTGTCGACGGAGACGGTCAACGACTACGTCGCGCGGATCCGGGCGAAGTACGCCGCAGCCGGTCGGCCCGCAGGCACCAAGGTGGATCTCTATCAGCGGGCCGTCGAGGACGGACTGCTGCCGATCCCCGAGCGCGACCAGTGAGCGGCGCCGTCAGATACGCCGCTCCCGAGCGGCGGCACGACAACCTGGACCGGATCAGGCGGATGTTCGCGTTGTTCGCGGCGGTCGGTTACGTGGGGTACTTGATCCTCCTGTTGCCGGCGATCCTCCAGCTCGCACCGCTGATGAGCTCCTGGTGGACGCCGGCGATGTGCGCGATCGTCTTCGTCCCCGGCCTGACGCTGGGAGTGACCGCTCTGATCGGCGTGCCGCGCTGGACGCGGGCGACGGCGGCCGTCGCCGCCCTCAGCTTCTTCGTCGCGGTCCTCACCTGGCCGATCGCCTGGGACGGCACCACCGTCCCGGCCGGCGACGGCGTATGGCTGGCGGCGTTTCCCGGGCTCGCCAGCATCGCCGCGGTGCTGGCGTGGCCGGCCTGGGCGGCCTTTGCGCACATGGTGTTCGGCTGCGTCTGCGTGCAGCTCATCAACTTCGTGATCCGCGGCGAAGTGGATCCGGGACAGCTCGCTCCCGAGATCGCCTTCGCAATCATGTTCTGCAGCTTATTCGTCGGTGCGGCCGTGATGGCGCTGCGCACCGGGAGGATTCTGGACGAGACCACCGATCGTGCCCATGCGGCGGCCGCGACCGCCGCAGCCGAGCGGGCCCGCGACACCGAACGCGAACGCTTCGACGCGCTGATTCACGACAGCGTGATGTCCACCCTGCTGACCGCCTCCCGGGGCGGGGCGCAGGAGCACGTGCCGCGGCTGGCGGCCGCCACCCTCGCCGAACTCGACGAGATCCGTTCGGGACTGCCCACCGACCGTCCGTTCGGCCTCGAGGCCGCCGTGGTGCACCTGCGTGCGACCACTACCGAGGCAGACCCGAGGGCGGAGTTCGCCGTCGACGCACCCGCTGCCGATTCTGATGCCGCACAGGCGGAGCTGCCGAGCGAGGCGGTGCGTGCGGTGAGCGCGGCACTGGCCGAAGCCCTGCGCAACAGTCGCCGACACGCCGGGGCCGATGCGCGGTGCACCGTGCGTGGCCGAGTGGACGCCGATTCGATCAGGATCGCGGCGACCGACGACGGCGTCGGTTTCGACCCGGATGCGGTATCGGCCCATCGACTCGGCATCGCGGTCAGCATCCGGGCCCGGATGGACCGGGTCCCGGGAGGTTCGACCGCCATCGAGTCGGCGCCCGGCGCCGGAACCACCGTCCGACTGGGATGGACACGCTGATGGGACAACTTCCGGTCAGCGGCGATATCGGTGACCTGATGGGTCTGCGGACCGTCGCCGCGAAGGCGCTCGTGGTGGTCTTCATCGGAACGTTTGCGCTGGTAGGCGTGATGACGCGCCCCGCAGGGAGCGGGGTGGCGGGGTGGCTGGCGGAGATCGGCGCGTGGTTGGTGACGAGTGCTGCGGCAGTCGCACTGATCCAGGTGCCGGGAGATCCGTTACGGCGGTCGGTGACGGCAGTCGTCGCCGCCGCCGGCCCGGTGGCCACGGTGTCCGTGCTGCTGGTGGTCGACGATCCGGGGGTGCGCATCCTGACCTTCTGGCCTTTGTCGGCGACGACGGCGCTGTGCACCTACCTCTGTGTACGCGGCCGCACAGGCGTCGCGTGGGTCTCGATGCTGGCGGCGATCGGCGCGACCGCACTGTGGGCCGTCCGCATCGGCGAAGGCGCCGGGTACGGGATCTCGATCTCGCTGATCAACCTGGCGCCGCTTGTGATGTCGTCATTCTTCGCCATCACGATCCGGCCGGCGGCGCGCGAGATCTTTCTGATGCAGGGGGCCGGCACCGAGGCCGCGGCTACGGAGGCCGCGCGGCGCGCGGTCCTCGACGAACGCGACCGGCAACTCGGCCGACTCGACGACCAAGCGCGCCCCTTGCTCGCGCGGCTCGCCGACGCGGCGCCGCTCTCGGCCGACGAACGCGATGAGTGCAGCCTGGTCGAGGCGCGGTTGCGTGATTCGCTGCGGGCGCCGACATTCGATGTCCGCAGTGTCGCCGACGCGGCGCGGCAGGCACGACGTCGAGGGGTGGAGGTGATCCTGCTCGACGATCACGGGCTCGTCGGTGCCGACGATGACGTCCGCGAGCGGGTGATCGGCGGTGCCGTCACCGCGCTCGCCGCGGCTCGTGCGGGGACCGTCACGATTCGCATCCTGCCGCCGCGGCGTCGCGTCGTGGCGACTGTTCTGCAGGTCGCCGGCGACGTCGTCGTCCGCGAGGAGTACGACGGCGAAGGTCGTCTGGTCGGCAGCGACTGACCCCGGGAGCAGGCCTGACCTCTGTCGCCTCTTAGGAGGACAGAGGAATTGGGGTCTTTCTCGCGCGCCGATCTCGCCATACCGTCCGAAGGAAGACATGACGGCGGGACATCGGCGGGGAGGCGAGGAGAATGACGGGCTCCGGGGCAGTGGCAGAGCAGTCGGCGATAGGCCAGTCGGTCGGGGTGTGGAGTGAGAATCCGTGGCAGCGGGAAGTGCTCGCGGTGTGGATGAATCGGTTCGGGTATCCGGTGGTCGCTGTCGACACAGCCGGACTCCTGGCGGGGGCGCCGCGCGTCGTGGTGGTCGGAGCCGGCGATCGTCTCGCGCTTCGTCGGTTCGGCCGCTCAATGGCCGGACGCGTCATCGTCGTCGGCGGTACGGTCGAGGAGGCCGACATCTGCTCCGGCGTTCACCATGTGACCGAAGGCCCAGACATCGAGCACCGTCTTACCCTCCTGCTGACCAGGACGCTGGGTCCGACGTCCGGCCGGACTCCGATGTCGGCGCGGGAACGGGAGATCCTGACCACGTATGTGATGGGTGCGACCGTCGAGGAGACCGCGACCCGGCATTTCGTTGCCGCCAGTACCGTCCGGACTCACTACCGGCGTGTCTCGGCCAGGTACGACGACGCCGGGCTGCCGGTGGCGAACAAGACCCACCTGTTATTGCGCATGGTCGCCGACGGCTGGATTCAGCTCGACGGCGTGCTTCCCGAATCGGAGCCGACGACGTCCGCGATCGAGGTGGCGTGAGGGGCGGGCCTCGGCTTGGAGTGAAGAGCCGACGGGCTCGATGACCGCCGGCGGCGTCAGGCACCGGCGAGACTAGCGGCGCCTCACTCCTCCACCACCGGCGCCGCCGGATCCCGCTCGACCGACCCCGGGCGCAGTGCGCTCGCGGCGAGCGGGAACAGGAGCACCGACAGCACGCCGGCGCCGACGAGGACCGCTGCCTGCGTGCCGGTCAAGACGTCTTGGCGGACACCGATGTCGGTGGCGACCGCGATGATCGGAAGGCCGGTGGCGCCGTACAGCCCGGTGGCGATCCGCTCGCGGCGGCCGGCGCCCTCCGGCGCGGCGAGCATCGAGGGCAGCCCGCGGACCAGGAGCAGAGCCACCAGGACGACGGGGATCCAGGCGAAGGCGAGCGGATGATCGAGCAGCGACTGCAGATCGAACTTCACACCCGTGTAGACGAAGAAGATCGGGACGAGGAAGCCGAACGCGACGGCGTCGATCTTGGCCTCCACCGACCGCTGCATCTGTTCGTCGGCATCTCGGATGAGGAGCTTCCAGACGATCCCCGCGGTGAATGCGCCCAGCAGCATGTCGATGCCGAGCTGGACGGTCAGGAAGATCATCACGGCCAGAATGGCCAGCACGGTGCGGACGGCGAACTGCGCCGACGTGTGCAGGGTCGATTCGACGAAGGCGTGCAGGCGGCGATGAGAGGTGCGGCGCGCCCGGATCACGGCGGCCGCCGCGATGACGCCGAAGACCAAGAGCACCACGCTCGCCGTACCGAACGAGCGGCCGCCGAGGAATAGCGAGATGGCGATGATCGGCCCGAACTCGCCCGCGGCGCCGATCGCTCCGACGGCGACGCCGAACGGAGTGGTGAGGTCACCGGAATCGCGGAGGATCGGCAGCAAGGTTCCCAGAGCCGTCGACGCCAGACTGATCCCGATGATCACCGCGCCCAATCCGGGTGAGACAGCGAAGCCCGCCGCGATCCCGACCGCGATACTGATCAGCCAACCGAGCCAGGCGCGCCGAGCCGTGCGTCCGCGAACCGCCGACCGGGTGATCTCGGTTCCCGCGATGAAGAACAGCAGGTTGACACCGAAGTCGGAGAGCCGGCCGAACAGCTCCGATTCACCGACCCAGCCCAGCAGGGCAGGCCCGGCCACGACGCCGAGGCCGAGTTCGAAGACGACCACCGGAACCGCTGCCCAACGAGAGACGGATCTCGCCAGGAGCGGCGCTGCGAAGACCAGGAGGGGAACGACGAGCACGGTGGTCGCGGTGGGGCTCACCGGCTGATTCCAGAACGCGGTGACACGCGCGGGAGACGGTGCGGCGTCTGCGGTGGTCTCAGATGTGGACACCTTCGGTGTGGTTCCGTCGGCGGTACACGATGCTGGTCGCCAGGGAGGCGAGGATCAGCACCAGGCCGATGAGACCGGTCACCGTCTCGGGGACCTCGGTGCCGAGTGAGTACAGCAGAAGCAGCGCCAGCGCGCCGATCGCCCAGTGGGCGCCGTGTTCGAGGAAGACGTACTCAGACAGGGTTCCCCGGTGAACGAGGTAGATCGTCAGCGACCGCACGAACATCGCGCCGATGAGGCCCAGACCCAGAGCGATGATGATCGGGTCCGCCGTGATGGCGAAGGCCCCGATCACGCCGTCGAACGAGAACGACGCGTCCAGCACCTCCAGATAGAGGAACAGGAAGAAGCCCGCGCGCCCCGTCGCCTTGGCGAGTGCGGTCGGGCCGTCCCCCGACTCGGTCTCGATGTGGAAGAGACGGCCGAGCCCGTTGACCACGATGTAGGTGATCACGCCGAGGACGCCGGCAACCATCACCGTCGACGTATCGTGATCCGGCGCGACGAGCGTGGCCGCCAGCACCAAGATCGTCAACGCCACCACCACCGGTGCCTCGCGGAGCCGGCCGATGCGCAGCAGGGGCCGCTCGATCCACGACAGCCAGGTGAGCTCCTTGTCCTCGAACAGGAACCCGAGGAACAGCATGAGGAGGAACATCCCGCCGAACGAGGCGATCTGCGGGTGCGCCGCGGTCACGATGCTCTCGTAGGTCGGCGAGCCGTCCGTCGGCGGGTTGAGCGCGAGGTGAAGCGCGTCGACCGGGTCGAGGCCCGCGGTGAGCCAGACGATCCCCAGCGGGAAGGCCAGGCGCATGCCGAACACGGCGATGATGACACCGATCGTGAGGAACATCCGCTGCCAGAAGTCGCTCATCCGCTGCAGGACCGTGGCATTGATGACGGCGTTGTCGAAGGAGAGCGAGACCTCCAGCACACCCAGGACCAGGGTGAGCAGTACGGCCGTCGAACCGCCGTACAGGAACGCGGCGACCAGCGCCGCGATCGAGACGACGAACGACATCCCGAAGATGCGAAGCGTCACGCGGGGATCCCAACCTTCATGACAGGCAACGGTACCCGGGCGAGGCGTCGCTGGCGCTTCCCGGAGGCGAGCCGGCCAGGCCGTGGGGAAACGGGAACTGACTGACAGTTCGAGTCAGGAGGCACTCATGAAACTTGCGGCACTCAGTCCAGCAATCGGGCTCGGACACGCGATGGCATGCCTGGTAAGAAATTAATTGCTTTGGCCGACGCAATCTTCCGAGCTTTCAAAATATGCTTGTCTGACACCGAAGAAGGAGAATTGAGAATGGCTCAGTGCAACTGCAGTTGTGCATACTGCAAAGAGGCTAATGTGAACGACCGGAGCGTGCATCAGTGCAAGAACTTGCCGCGCTGTTCGGTTGCGTCCAAGAGCTGACGACCATGGCAGAGACTGGATCATCGTCGCGGTCAGGCGATTTCACGGAACCGCACAGATGCCGGAGTTGCAGCCGAGCTTTCTGGGGTAAGCGGTCGTGGAACCGGGTCACGGTGAACTGTCCGCACTGCGGCGCGGGGAACTGACGAATCGGAAGAATGGGCGGGTGTCGACCGAATGGTCGACACCCGCCCATTTTGCCTGGCAGTTGGATTGAACGTCTGACCCCAGAAATGGGACACGCGGTTCGGTCCACCAGAAACGGTTACTCGCAATGGACGACTGACACGGTCTGGGATGGCCGAATACCATCGACCGCGTATCTGATTTACCGGATTCTCCATGCGAACCGGAAGTCGTATCTCGAATTTGAGGAGAATTTCCTGATGGCAGTCAGTGTTGACTTCTATGCCGTGCTCGAGATCGCGCGCGATGCCGACGATGACACCATCAATGCGGCTTTGAAATCGAAACTGCGGTTGTGGCGCAAAGCGACGAACTCTCCGGACCTCAGTACTCGGCAGGAGGCGGAGACGTGGATGGCGCGGCTTCGTGAGGCCAGCGACACGCTGCTCGATCCGCAGCGCCGCGCGGCCTATGACCGCGAACTGCAGACCGCCGGCGTCGCGCAGCCGCAGACGCAGCAGGCGGCGGGCGAGGGCACGGACTGGGTGGCTCGGGCGCGGGAGGAGCTCGGCCGAGGCGATTACCACTCTGCGGCGTACTCGGCTCGCGAGGCCACTCACTCGATCGGCAACAGCGCGGAGTCGTGGGGTCTCCGCTCTCGCGCCAATGCCGGTCTGGGAAACCTTCAGGACGCTCTGTACGAGGCACGCCAGGCGACCACCATCGAGGCCAACAACCCGGAGTACCACTTCCAGCTGGGCATGATCTTCGAGAAGTTGGCGCAGTTCCAGGATGCGATCAACGCATACCAAGTGTCGATGCAGCTGGATCCTTCCGCGCCGCAGTACATGGTGGCGGTCGCCAACGTCATGTCCGACAACGGGCAGCTCGACGATGCGCTCGACTTCATCCGGCAGCACCTGCAGCGCTTCCAGGGCGCGCAGATCGTCTTCGACTACTACGCAACCCTCCTCGCACTCAAGGCGGAGAGCATCCCGCGATACAACGGGCGCGGTCAGTACATGATCACGTCGAAGTCCGAGATCGAGCAGATGCGACCGTTGATCGCCGAGGCGATGGCGCACAACCGAGATCCGGAGATGGCGAAGGAACTGGACAAGATCAGCCGCTTCCTCGATACCAGCGAGGAGCAGGTCTTCAGCGTCCCCGGCGACGGATGGGGTCAGAAGGCGCTGATCCTCGCCTCCCCGATCCTGTGCATCGTCATCGGCGCGATCATCGGCCTCACGGTGATCGGTGTGCTCCTCGCTGTCGCGGCCGGTGCGGGCATCTACTTCACCTGCTGGGTGCCGCGATACAAGGCCAACGACCGTGACGACCTGCGCAAGGGCTACCTGCAGGGATACATCGGCTGACCTGGCCGGCTGGGTACCGACTGCGACGAAAGGTTCATGGACATGGGTAGAGCCGTTGGAATCGACCTCGGGACGACGTACTCCGCGGTGGCAGCCATCGAGGCTGGGGCGCCGGAGGTGATCCGGAACGACGACGGCGACTACACGACGCCGTCGGTGCTGTACTTCGACGGCGAGGAGGTCTCCCTCGGCGTCTGCGCTGAGAACATGCGGGCGAAGGCGGAAGGCGATGTGGCGTCGCTCATAAAGCGCCAGATGGGCAACACCGACTTCGTCTTCGTTCCGGACAGCAACGACAACGAGTACCGCGCGGAGGACCTGTCCGCTCTGATCCTCACCAAGTTGGTCGCCAGCGCCGAGAACGTCCTGGGCGAGGAGATCACCGACGTGGTCATCACGGTGCCCGCGTACTTCGAGGATGAACACCGCAACGCGACGCGGACGGCCGCGGAGATCGCCGGCCTCACCGTGCTGCAGTTGATCAACGAGCCGACCGCAGCGGCTCTGAGCTTCGGAGTCGGTTCGGGATTCTCCGGAACCCTCCTCGTCTACGACCTCGGCGGCGGCACTTTCGACGTCACGGTGCTGCGCTGCCAGAACAATGACTTCACCGTCCTGGCCTCGCTCGGCGACCGCAACCTCGGTGGTTTCGACTTCAACAACGCCCTGTTCGGTGTGGTGAACGAGAAGTTCAAGGAGCAGACCGGTCAGCCGATTCCCACCGACCAGTATCTGCAGGTCATGGATGCCGTCGAAGACACCAAGCGCCGGTTGTCGCAGGCGGAGAAGGCGACCGTCTTCATCTCGGCCCTGGGTCAGAACGTGAAAGTTCAGGTGACACGGCAGGAGTTCGAGTCGGCGGCGTCGTTCCTGCTCAAGACGACGGAGTTCCTGGTCGACGAATCGGTCGAGACGGCGGGGGTCTCGTACTCGGCGATCGACAAGGTCCTTCTGGTCGGCGGATCCACTCGTATGCCGATGGTCCAGAATCTGGTGGAACGGTTGACCGGTCAGACTCCGGACAAGTCGGTCCACCCGGATCAGGCGGTGGCGCTCGGTGCGGCGATCGTCGCCGACAAGGTGTCGGCGGACAGGGCCGGAGCGGCGCCGGACATGCCGGCCGGTGGCAGCATCGACTTCTCGGATGTCATCTCGCAAGGTGTCGGGGTGCTGGCGCTCAACGCCGCCTCACAGCTTGCCTACACCCAGTTGATCCCGCCGCAGACGTCCATTCCGGCTCAGGCGGAGCATGATTTCGGCCTACCCGTCGAGAATCAGCAGGAGATCAGGCTGCAGATCGTGTCGCATGACGTCGACGGGGTGCTTGAAGCGCAGGTCAAGAGTCTCGGTGAGAGCATGCTGAAGGTTCCGCCGGGCCGTGCAGCGGGCAGTGGCGTGCGGGTGATCTTCTCGGCGGACATCGACGGGATCATTCACGTCCAGGTCATCGATCTGACCGAAGGGATCAACCTCGGCGAGATGGAAGTGAAGCGTCCCGGCGAGATGGATCCCAAGCGGATGGCGCAAGCGCGCGAGTTGGTCGCGTCCGCGCAGTTCACATGATCGGAGAACCGGTGGATCAGACGCTCGCCGATGTCTCGAAGCGGCTCGACGACCTCACGGAGCTCTTCCGGAGACGGCTCCTCAACGACAACCGTGGCCAGGAGTTGCTCGGGGAGCTGCGGGCCAAGTCGGCGCTCGACGAGACCCTGCTGGTAGGGCGAGTGCTCCGGCCCGTCGCCACCCGGCTGATGAATGTCATCGACCGTGTCGACAACTGGGACGGTGAGGCGGACCCGCTCGCAGAGTCCGTTCGAGACGAGGTGATCCAGATCCTGGAGGACTTCGGGGTCGAGCAGATCGGCGTCGACGGAGATGTCGACCCGCGGAGACATCGCATCGAGTCGGTCGTTGTCGCCGACGCCCCCGAAGGCGCTATCACCGGACGCACCGTCCGCGGTTTCGAACTGGACGGTCGCGTGCTGCGCCCGGCGGGCGTGGTCGTGGCCGCGGGACCGAGGGCTCCTGGACAGAACGGCGCGGCGGATGACTAGTGGCGGTACCGGCCGTGACGATCAGCAGGACGCTCGTCGCCGCCTCACCGACGCGATGGCCGCGACGATGGCCGAGGCCGGCGGCCTCACAGCCGAAGCCGGCAGGCTCCTCGGGGAGATCGACATCGCGCTGTCGATCACGCGGACAACGCTCGACGACGAGCTGGCGGCGCAGCGGCGGCGACTCCGGCGCGAGAAGGAAGAGGCGGAGGCGAAGCTGCAGGCTGATGCCGTGCGGCGGACGCGGGCTGTTGGGGCGTCGCTGCGGGCCGCAGCCGAGGAACTCGCGCCCGGTGCGGCCGGTGCCGGATGGGCTGCGCGGGCGCTGAGCGTGCCGCAGCCGGCGCGGGCGGTACCGTCGGCGGTCCGGGTCGGCACCCTCCCGGGTGGTGCGCCGGCGCTTCTTCCGTTGATCGGCGTCTCGGGGTGGGTCGTCGGTGGCAGCGGTGCCGAGCAGTTGATCGCGGACACCGTGCTCAGACTGGCGCTGTCGGCGCCGCCGGAGTCCCTGCGGGTCTCGGTGTTCGATCCCAGGCTCCGTGGGATCCTCGGCTTCACGTCGTTGTTCCGCGACACCGATCCGATCGGGTACCCGCCCGCGATCCAGACCGAGGACGGGTTGCGGAGGCTGTTGTCCGGGCTCATCGACAGAATCGGCCGGGCTGCGGAGACGATGAGCACGGCGGGTGCGGCCGATCATCGGGACCTGCCGCTGTCGCAGGCGGGGCGTCTCGAACTCGCGGTCCTGCTCGACGCACCGAGCGGAGTCACCGAGACCGCCGCTGACGATCTCAATAGGATCGTCGAATCGGCGGCCGGGCGCGGCGTGTTTCTGCTGATCGCGAGCCCGGGGTACGTCGATGGCCCGATCCGCGTGGGTGATCGGGCACAGGTCGACGTCGACCGCGGGCTGGTCCGGGTCGACGCGGCCGGCGAGATCCGGTCGGATTCGTTCGCGGCCGTGCCCGGATTGACGGTTCGGGCTGATCCGTCGCCCACCCCAGCGGCGCGGAACAACTTGATCCACGCGAGGGCCGAAGCGATCGAGGCCGCGGCGCAGGGGACGATGACCTTGGAGGCGGTCCTCGCCGAGATCGATGCCGGATGGTCCGATCGCGGCGACGACGGGCTATCGGGCATCTTCGCGAGAATGCCCGGCGGACTCGGCGGCCTGGAACTCCGGAGTGCGAATCCGCCCGCGCCGAACGCGCTCATCGGCGGCGCCGTCGGCACGGGAAAGTCGAACCTGCTGCTCTGCTTGATCTATGGTCTCGCGAGCCGGTACTCGCCGCGGGACGTTCGTTTTCACCTGTTGGATTTCAAAGAGGGCGTCGAGTTCGCGCGGCTCGCACCGACCGGCGACGAGACCTGGTTGCCGCACGTCGACTCCCTCGGCCTGGAGAGCGATCGAGCGTACGGCGTGGCGGTTTTGGAGCATCTCGCCTCCGAGTTCGACCGCAGGGCGGACGCTTTCAAGTCGGCGGGCGCGTCTTCGCTCGCGGACTATCGGGCGCTGACAGGTCGGGACATGCCGCGGCTGGTGTTGGTGGCCGACGAGTTTCAGGTGCTCTTCGAACCGGACGACGATGTCGCGCAACGAGCGGTGCAGCTGATCGAACACCTCGCTCGGAAGGGCCGCGCCTACGGGGTCCACCTGGTGCTCGCATCGCAGACGCTGTCTGGTATTCAAGCGCTCGCGCTCAAGCGTGACGCCATCTTCGGTCAGTTCCACAACCGGATCTCGCTGCGGAACACCGAACACGAGTCGGAGACGATCCTCGGTGCGGGGAACCTCGCCGCGGGAGATCTGCACGGGCGTGGTCAGGCGGTGTTCAACGATGATCTCGGACATCTGGCGGCCAATCGGATCGGTTCGGTGGTGTGGGCCGATCCCGCCTACCTGGACCGGCTGCAGACGGAACTGTTCAGCCGGGCGATGGCGGATGGCTTCACTCCCCGGCGTCCCAGCACCTTCGTGAGTTCCGCCTACGCCGAGTGGATCCCAGCTGACGATCGAGAGATCGCCACGGTCGGAGTCCCGATCAGCGTCGGTGGAACCGCGCAGGGATTCTCGCTGAAGCGCGGCCGACTCGGCAACGTCGCGGTGATCGGCGACGACCTCGACCGCACCAGGGCGGTGCTGTCGTCGATCCACGCATCCATTCGCGCGTCCGATCTCGCCTCCGCGCAGTGGACCGTCATCGACAGCTCGGGCGTTGGGCTCGATGACGTCGGTCCGTGGGCGAACGAAGCGGGAATCCAGCGGATCTCAGCGGAAGAGGCGGATAGCTTCCTGCGTACCCTGACAGCGCGGACGGCGGTGCCGAGCAGCCGCATCGAGCGGGTGATCATCCTCGACGACCCCGACGACATCGCGTCGCTGGTCGATTCAGACGAATACCCGCGTCCGATCGAGGCGGTGGAGCGCTTCATCAAGCGATCGATTGCCTGCGGCATGCTCTTCGTGATCAGGTTCCGCTCGATGAGCTCATACGACGCGAGGACGGCGGGCGAACTTCGCGACGGCTTCCGGACGATCGTCCTGACCGAACCGGGATCGCAGACCGACCTGCTGGCGCCGGGCACCGGGCGCATGGACTTCAGCGGACCGCGCGTCGTCGTCGTCGACAGGAGCAGCGGTCGGCAGGATCTGTTGGTTCCGTTCGATCCGGCTGCGTTGCCGCAGAACGGTATCGAGAAGACGGAGGTGAGCATCCCGATATGACGGACACGGCATGGGACCGGTATCTGGGGGCGGTGAACGATCTCGCGGCGATCGACGGAGAGCTGATCGACGAGCGGCGGAGGTCGGATCACCTCTTCCAGGAACGGGAACGGAACGTGGCGGTGGAGGCTGCAGACCGCGAACAGTGCCTTGCCGGGCTCGACGGGCGGCGCGACGCACTGTCCGAGCAGCTGGATGCGGCGGCGCGGACGATCGGGCTCGATCGGGTGCCGGCCGCGGCCGTTCCACAGCAGGCCAGACACGCGCACGTGGTGCTGGCCGACCTCGAACTCGTCGTCGGCCGCCTCCAGAAGCACGCGTCGGTCGTGGAGGGGTACGAGCGCGCGAAGAAGCGAATCGCGCGAGACGAGGCCGACCGGGCGGCGCGACGTGAAGAACTCACGGCGAAACAGGCCGAGCGCGAGCGAAAGCTCGCCGAGGCACGGGAACGTGCGGTCGACGAGCGCAGACGGCACGAGCCGACCCGCGTGGCGAAGCCGGTGGCCACCGATCCGCTGCCCGCACCGCCGGCACCGAGCCGTACGGGTGCGATCGTGGCGGGCGCGGTCGGGACGCTCATCGTTCTCATCATCGTGCTGGTCCTGATTCTTTAGAGACAATGGAGGCTTCATGAGTGAAGTACAGGCTGAACGACAGGCGGTCATGCAGGCGGTTTCGACGTTGCAGCAGTTAGAACGGCTGATTCGCAGCCAGCACGGGGAAGTCCGGAACCTGTCGAGCGAGGTCCGCAGGGTCGCCGGTTCGACCTCGACCAAGGCCGACGACCGGATGGTCAATGCTCTGCAGGCCAGTTCGGTGAGCCTGGATGCATTGCAGCAGCGCATCGCCGCTGCGATGCGGCAGGCCGAAGACATCGCCAGGAGGCTCTGATGTCGAAACACGAGGAACTCACCCGCCAGGTGAAACAGCTGGCACGGAAGTCGGAGGACGCGAATCGGCAGGCCGCCGGTCTGAAGCAGTCCCTGAACCGCAACATCAGACAGGTTCATGCGGTCCTCGGCCGCGGCGGTTCTGGGCCGATCGGACAACTCTCGTACGCGCTCGATCAGGCGAACCAGGACATCGACAGGCTGTCAGTGAACCTGCACAACACCAAGAAGGCCGCCGAAGAGTTTGCGCGGCACCTCGAATCGCTGAACTGAGGGGCGAGATTCACGTCGCGAAGCCATCTCCGCACGCCGCGGATCCGGGATCCTGTCCGCTCCTTCACGATCGCCGCAGTCCAGACCGGACAAGTCCGCGCAGGTCGCACATAGACCCCAGAGGAAGGAATCGAACACCGTCACCGTAGTACCCGACGGCCCGGAAGACGACGAAGGCCCGGCACTCCGAGGGGGAGTGCCGGGCCTTCGATTCGTCAGTACCGACGTCCTACTCGGCGCCGATGATGAACGCCTCGAGCTGCGCGCGCGCCTTGTCGTCGGCGATCTGCTCGGGCGGGCTCTTCATCAGGTAGGCCGAGGCCGGGAGGATCGGGCCGCCGAGGCCGCGGTCCTTGGCGATCTTGGCGGCACGGACGGCGTCGATGATGATGCCTGCCGAGTTGGGGGAGTCCCAGACCTCGAGCTTGTACTCCAGGTTCAGCGGCACGTCGCCGAAGGCACGGCCCTCGAGACGGACGTAGGCCCACTTGCGGTCGTCGAGCCACTGGACGTAGTCCGACGGGCCGATGTGCACGTTCTTGTCGTAGACCTTGCCGGCGAGCGGGCCGTCGAGGATCGAGGTGACGGCCTGCGTCTTGCTGACCTTCTTCGACTCCAGACGCTCACGCTCGAGCATGTTCTTGAAGTCCATGTTGCCGCCGACGTTCAGCTGGTAGGTGCGGTCGAGCTCCACACCGCGATCCTCGAACAGCTTCGCCATGACGCGGTGGGTGATGGTCGCGCCGACCTGGCTCTTGATGTCGTCGCCGACGATCGGGACGCCCGCGGCGCGGAACTTCTCGGCCCACTCGGGGTCGGAGGCGATGAACACGGGCAGGGCGTTGACGAAGGCCACGCCGGCGTCGATGGCGCACTGAGCGTAGAACTTGTCGGCCTGCTCGGAACCGACCGGCAGGTAGCTGACCAGGACGTCGACGTCGTTGTCCTTGAGGGCCTTCACGATGTCGACGCCTTCGCCGTCGGCCTCGGTGATGGTCTCGCGGTAGTACTTGCCGAGACCGTCGAGGGTGTGGCCGCGCTGGACGGTCACGTTCAACGGCGGGACGTCGGCGATCTTGATGGTGTTGTTCTCGCTGTTGACGATCGCCTCGGAGAGGTCGAAGCCGACCTTCTTGGCGTCGACGTCGAAAGCGGCGACGAACTCGACGTCACGGACGTGGTAATCGCCGAACTTGACGTGCATCAGACCGGGGACGGTCGCGTTCTCATCGGCGTCGCGGTAGTACTGAACGCCCTGAACCAAGGATGAGGCGCAGTTACCCACGCCAACGATGGCCACGCGCACTTTGTTGGTTTCACCCATGGTCGGGATCTCCTTCTTGTTGCAGCGGTACGGCGGAATGCTGTGCCGCCGAGTTCTTTCCTACTTCGTCCTGCGTCGTCGTCTCCGACGACGAGGAACGAAAATCCGGGGTGCCGACAGACCCGGAGGCCTCGTCGGCGATCAATTTGTTGAGCCACTGGACCTCGCGCTCGGAGGTCTCCAGGCTGAGCTCGTGCATCTGGCGCGTGTAGTGATCGTTCGAGCGCGTCGCACGGCCGAGCAGATCGCGCAGACCCTCGCGGCGTTCCTCGACCTGCCTGCGGCGGCCCTCGAGGATGCGCATGCGAGCCACCGCGGGCGTCCTGCTGAAGAAGGCCAGGTGCACACCGAAGCCGTCGTCGGTGTAGTTCTGCGGGCCGGTGTCCGCGACCAACTCGGTGAAGCGCGACTCGCCCGCCGGAGTGAGCCGGTAGACGCGGCGTGCCCGGCGGACCTTGGTTCCCGTGGAGGTCTCGGGCTCGTCTTCGGCGATCAGCCCGTCGGCCTGCATGCGGCGCAGGGTCGGATACAGCGAGCCGTACGAGAACGCGCGGAACGCGCCGAGCAGCCCGGTGAGCCGCTTGCGCAGTTCGTACCCGTGCATGGGCGATTCGAGCAGCAGGCCGAGAATCGCCATTTCGAGCATGACTCGGCCCCCTTTCGATGCGTTATCGCGCCTTGATGCAGCATCTAATGTATCGCATCGATATAACTCGCAGTGAAGTTGCGAGTACGGCAGCGGCTTGATCTGCATCACAGGGCAGTCGTGGCGGGCTCGCGTCTAGGCTTGGGAACGTGCACCGGCAGATCGTGGACTACGCACTCGCGCGACGCGAGTGCCTAGCGCGTGTGCGGACGGGCCGCACGGCTCTGTCCCAGGTGTGCGACGCCGACCCCTACCTCTTGCGGGCGGCCAAGTTCCACGGAAAGCCGACCGACGAGGTCTGTCCCGTGTGCCGGAAAGAGCAGGTCACGGTGGTGTCCTGGGTGTTCGGAGAGCACCTCGGACACATCCACGGCTCGGCTCGTTCGGCGGGCGAGATCGAGGCCCTCGACGGGAGCGCCGGCGCCTTCACGGTTCACGTCGTCGAAGTCTGCCGAACCTGCCGGTGGAACTATCTCGTGCAGTCGTACGTTGCCGGATTGCCCGAGGGCGCCGGTCGACGGCGTCGCCGGGTCGCCAAGTGATGTGACCGGAGTTGGCGCAGCCGCAGCCATACGTCACAGTTGAGAGTGTTAGTTTCGTCCGCGCAACAGCGCAGAGAAGTGGGTGAGCGATGACCAGCGGTAAAGGTGCTGCGACGTCGGAGAAATCGACGGCGGTGAAGGCCACGGCGTGGACGCTGGGCATTCTTGCCGGAGCAGTGCCGCTGGTCGCCGTCTTCCTGGTGGTGGCCTTCCTGTTCACCTACTTGACGGTGGACGTGCCGTCGCCGGGCGACATCAAGCAGAACCAGGTCGCCACCATCACCGACAGCAAGGGCGGGACGATCGCCAAGATCGTGCCACCCGAGGGCAACCGGACCGACGTCAAGTACGAGGACATCCCGCAGTCCATGGTCGACGCGGTGAAGGCCGCCGAGGACCGAGACTTCGACTCGAACGCTGGTTTCTCGACCTCCGGCTTCACCCGGGCCGTGCTGGGCAAGGCCTTCGGCAAGTCCGGTGCGGGCGGCGGCTCCACCATCACCCAGCAGTACGTGAAGAACGCGATCGTCGGTGACGAGGTCAGCTACAAGCGCAAGTTCAAAGAACTCGCGATCGCCACCAAGATGTCCCGCCAGTGGTCCAAGGAAGAGATCATGGCGGCGTATCTGAACACCATCTACTTCGGCCGCGGCGCCTACGGCGTCGACGCCGCCGCGCGCGCGTACTTCAACAAGCCGCTCAAGAAACTCACCCCGTCGGAGTCGGCGCTGCTCGCGGGCATCATCCGCGGTCCGTCGATCTACGATCCCGCGGTGAACCCGGATCTGGCGGTCAGCCGCTGGAACTACGTGCTCGACGGCATGGTCTCGATCGGCGCACTCAGCAAGTCTGACCGCGACGCGCAGAAGTTCCCGAAGGTCGCGAAGGTCAAGGACCAGACGGCCGAGGCCAACGAAGGACCCAACGGCCTGATCAAGCGGCAGGTGCTGGCCGAACTCGAGAAGCTCGGCATCACCGAGCAGCAGGTGCAGACCTCCGGTCTGAAGATCACCACCTCGATCGATCCGAAGGTGCAGAAGGCGCTGGTCTCCGCCGCGCGCAACAAGCTCGACGGCGAGCCGAAGAACCTGCGCACCGCGTCGGTGTCCATCGATCCCGCGACCGGCGGCATCCAGGGCTACTACGGCGGCGAGGACGGACAGGGCTGGGACTACGCCTCGGCCGGCCTGCAGACCGGTTCGATCTTCAAGGTCTTCGCGCTGGTCGCGGCCCTGGAGCAGGACATCCCGCTCTCGAAGTACTACAG
Organism: Gordonia sp. QH-12; assembly: GCF_001578675.1. NCBI lineage: Bacteria > Bacillati > Actinomycetota > Actinomycetes > Mycobacteriales > Gordoniaceae > Gordonia > Gordonia sp. QH-12. The sequence goes on along the minus strand of NZ_KQ969291.1, from coordinate 23,248 downwards.
CTCGGCGCCGTACGAGGCGCCCGGCGGCCTGGTGGTCCAGAACTCCGACGGCGAGAGCTGCGGCAGCTGCAACCTGGCCACCGCGCTGAAGATGTCGCTGAACACCGTCTACTACCGGCTCATGATGGACCTGAACGGTCAGGCCGACGCGGTCGCCGACACGGCGCACCGGCTCGGCATCGCCGAGAGCTTCGGCGACATCCAGCACACCCTGCAGGAGAAGAACGGCCATAGCGAAGGCGGCGTGGTCCTGGGCCAGTACCCGTCCCGCGTGCTCGACATGGCCTCGGCCTACGCGACGCTCGCCGCGTCGGGCATCCACCGCGACCCGTTCTTCGTCCAGAAGGTCGAGACCTCGACCGGCGACGTGCTCTTCGAACGCCAGAAGGACAAGGGCAAGCGCGTGGTCTCGGAGGCCGTCGCGGACAACGTGACCTCGGCGATGATGCCGATCGCGGCCTACTCCAACGGCAACTCGCTGTACGACTCGACCTACGGGCCGCGGCCGTCGGCGGCCAAGACCGGTACCGCCCAGCTCGGCGACACCGGATACAACAAGGACGCGTGGATGGCCGGCTACACGCCGCAGCTGTCGACGGCCACCTGGGTCGGCACGGACAAGGGTGCGCCGCTGCGCAACTACTCCGGATCGTCGATCTACGGCAGCGGACTGCCCGCTCAGATCTGGAAGGCCTCGATGGACGCCGCCCTGGAGGGCGAGCCGATCGAGCAGTTCCCGACCCCCGAGGCGGTCGGCGGACAGGCGGGCGTCCCGTATGAGCCGCCGCCCACCACCTACACCCCGACCGAGACTCAGACCACCCGCGAGCGTCCTCGACTTCCGCGTCTGCCCGGGCAGAACGAGAACGGCGACGTGGTGATCGCTCCGGGCGTCACGATCCCGATCGGCGGCGGTGACGATGAGTCGCCCACCCAGGAGCCGGGCACCGGCGGTGACGACGGAACCGGAACAGGTCCGGGCAACGGAACCGGCAACGGCAACGGGACCGCGAACAACAATCGCGGCCGCAATCCGACCGATCAGCAACTCGCTCCAGCAGCACCGGTGCCCGCGACGTAGTGACGCAGCAGCCGACGTGGGACTCGCCGGAACCGCTCGCAGATGATCTGCGGGTGGAGACCGAGCGTGTGGTGCCGTCGTGGTCGAGCCCCCAGTTGGCGGCGGCCAGCGACTCGATCGGCGGGCCTGTCGGACTGCACGCCGCCGTCGGTCGCAGTCGGACCTGGACGCCGGTGCGGGTGGTCCTCCTGCTCGCCCTGGTGGGGCTGTCGATCAGCTGGTTCGGCAAAGCCGGCTGCATCCAGCAGGCGCCCGTCCAGGACGCACCCGGTCAGGTGCGTCTGAACTGGGACAACCAGCGGCAGTTCGTCGGCCTGTGCTACTCCGATCTGGTCGCGTCGTACGAGCAGGACAAGCTGACTCCCGCCGACCTGGCCAAGGGCGCCTTCCCGTACCGCACCCACTGGACGCAGAGCGACGGCGACGGCGCCCAGACCAAGGCTTATCTCGCCGAGCCGGCGCTGACTGGGCTGTTCATGTACGTCAGCGCCCAGGCCGCGCGGGGCTGGGGCCTGTTGGCCGACACCCTGGGGCTGCCGAAGACGCTCGACGTGGTGAACTACTTCAACATCAGCGCTGTGCTGCTGTCGCTGTTCTGGCTGCTCGCGGTGTGGGCCACGATGATGACCGACCGCCGCCGACTGTGGCTCGGCGCGCTGATGGCGCTCTCGCCCCTGCTGTTCTTCCACGCCTTCACCTCGACCGACGTCATCGCCATCGCGATGGTCGCCGTGGCGATGCTGTGCTGGACGCGCGGCCGCCCCGGCTGGACGGGTGTCTTCGCCGGCCTCGGCGCGGCCGCGGCGGTGTATCCGCTTCTGCTTCTGCCCGCGATCGCGGTCCTGTGCGTCCGGCAGCGAGAGCTCCGCAGGCTGGCGGTCGTCGTCGGAGCGGCGGCGGCGAGTTGGCTGGCGATCAATCTGCCGCTGATGATCCTGTACCCGACGGGATGGAGCCAGGCTTTCCGTGTCTGGCGCGACCGCGGCGTGGAACCGGACACCCTGTACCGCCTGATATCGATGGCGACCGGATGGAACCCGTCGACGGCCCTGCTCAACGGCATCGTCCTGCTGCTGCTGATCGCCGTGGTCGCCGCCGTCGCATACATCGGGCTGCGCGCGAGCGGCGAACCGACCCTGGCGCAGCTGATGTTCCTGCTGGTGGCTGGCTTCCTGCTGTTCGGAAAGGAATGGACACCGCAGTCGTCGCTGTGGCTGGTCCCGCTCGCCGTGCTGGCGGTCCCGTACCCGAGCGCGGTGCTGGCGTGGATGACCTTCGACGCGCTCGTCTGGATTCCGCGGATGGGCCTGTTCCTGGACCCGAGCCGCAAATGGCTTCCGCCGGACGTCTTCTACGCCGTCAACACGCTTCGCGGTGCGGTTCTGGTCGGCTTGTGCGCGGTGGTCGTGTGGCAGCTGCTCCGCGTCGACGACGACGAACCCTCATCGTCCCGGCTGATGCGTTCGCCGGTCGCAGGCGAAGCCGCGACCGGGTCACCGAGCGTCTGATCGAGCTCCGAGCCGCGCCGCGAGCAGATCCCGCGAGGCCGGCCAGTCGTCGTCGACGATCGCGAACTGGGCGGTGGTCCGCCATCCGCCGCGGAATCGGCGGTGCTTTCCCAGCTCGCCCTCCGGAACCGCGCCGAGTCTGGTGATCGCGGCGCGCGAACGGGCGTTCTCGGCGTGGGTGTGCCACACGATCCGCACCGCGTCGCACACGGTGAACGCGTACTCGCAGAGCAGGAGTTTGGCCGCCGGATTGACCGCGGTTCCCATCGCCGCGGGGCCGTAATAGGTGTAGCCGATCGCGAGGGACCGGTTCGCGGAGTCGACGTCGTAGAAGCTCGTGGTGCCGACGAGCCGTCCCTGCGCGTCGAGGACGGCGAACGGTATGCGCCGCGGATCCGAGAGCGCCGCGGTGATCCAGGCCGCGGCAGCTGCCGTGTCGCGCGGCAGGTCGCCGGTCCATTTGTACAGTTCGGGATCGCCGGCAACCCTGCCGAGCGCTTCGGCGTCCGCGGGCACGAGCGGTCGAAGGGTCACGTGCCGGTTGGCCAGCGTCGGCGCGCCGAGCCAGCTGCGGGCGCCGGCCGCATCGGCGACGGCGAGTCGGGTGAGCGGTCCCTTCGGCGGCACACCGCCGGTCAGATACGAGGCGAGCGGCTCGCGGGGCCGGGCTCTGACGAACACGAAGATGAGCGCCACGAGCAGGACGGCGTGGGTCCAGACGCCGAAGTTGACTCCGGCGAGGACCCAGGCGCGTGTGGTCGCCGAGTAGTTCATCAGGAGGTGGAAGATCGTCAGATCGAGGGCCGCGTCGGCCACCAGGTACAGCGCGATCAGCCACCAGCGGACCCGCAGCAGCACGAAGAACGGGAGGATCCAGAGGGTGTACTGCGGCGAGTGAACCTTGTGGAAGACCATGAATCCGGCGAGCATCGCGGCGCTGACGCCCAGCCACGGGAACACGCCGTCGCGCCGATAGACGCGCCACCCGAGCCAGCAGGCGAGGGCGAACGAGCCGATGATCAGCAGGGGTGACGCGACGTCGACGATGCTGTTGTAGGTCGAGGTCTCACCGCCGGTCAGGAAACGCAGCCCCCAGTACCAGATCGAGTTGGTGGAGAGATTCGCCTCGCGCTTGCTCTGGAAGTCGATTGCGGCCTTCCATCCCTCGTAGCCGGCGATCATGAACGGGACCTGCGTCACCGCGACCGTCACCACGGCCGACAGCGCCACATAGGCCGCACCGGCCCAGTCGAGCCCCCGCGGCCTGCGATCGGTCTTCTCTCCGCGGGTGAGGACGTAGAGCATCAACGGCAGAACGAAGAGTCCGGGATAGATCTTCAGGGAGAACCCCACCCCGAGCGGGATCGCCGCCACGATCGCTGTGGTCCGCACCGACCAGCGTCGCAGGCCGGTCGCGGGATCCGCGGAGCCGCCCCAGGCCATGACGGCCACACCGGCTACCGCGGCGCAGACCACCGGGAGTTCCCAGTTGTGCAGGGCGTAGAGCATCAGCGGCGGGGTCGCGGCCCAGAGCAGCACCCACCAGCGCGTCATCAGCGCCAGGAGGATCGTCGTGATGAAGACGAAGGGCAACAGAATGACGAGGCTGTGCCAGAGGAACTCGCGGTCGGTGTGGGCGCCGAGCGAACTGAACCACATGATCAGTCCCGACAGCACCGGGTACTCGACGACGCCGCCGAACAGTTCGCCGCTCGGCGTGATCCCGCCGTGGATGTACGGGAAGACGTGGTCGGCCAGGCCGCGGCCGTGCCACATCGTCATCAGATCCGAGTAGCAGGGGACGACGTCGTACGGGCTGCCGTAGAGCCATTCGCGTTTGGCGCCCGACGTCGGGGTGGTGCAGCGCACCTTCGTCGCATAAGAGGCCGCGGCCGACGCGGCGGTGAACAGCATCGCGGTCACGAGGATCACGGCGGTCTCACCGAAGTGAAGCCGCTTGGCGGCGAAGGCATTGCGGGCCGATGGCATGCGATGAGCCTAGTGCAGCCCGGTGACGTCCGCCGGTGCGGCCCGGCGGTGATTTCGCAGGTCAGTCCGCTCTCATGTATCTTTGACAGGTTGCCGACGCAGGCGACCCTCCTGCCACGGACCGTCCGTGGCCGAAAGCCCATAGGAGGTGATGTGGTCTTATGCGTCATTACGAACTGATGGTGATCCTCGATCCGAGCCTGGACGAGCGCACCGTCGCCCCATCCCTGGATACCTTCCTCAACGTTGTTCGCAACGAAGGCGGCAAGGTGGACGACGTCGAGATCTGGGGCAAGCGCCGCCTGGCCTACGAGATCGCGAAGCACAACGAGGGCATCTACGCCGTCGTTCAGCTGAACGCGACTCCGGCGACCGTGAGCGAGCTCGATCGTCAGCTGAAGCTGAACGAGTCGGTGCTCCGCACCAAGGTCCTGCGCAAGTAATCCACAGCCTGCGGAGCACGCTGACATTGTCGGTGCCCGCCTCTAGGGTGGTGTCAACCACTTCACAGGGCGCGCCAGTCAGCGTTCTTCGACACGATTAGGGGAGTCTCATGACGGACACGGTCATCACGGTCGTCGGAAATCTGACCGCCGATCCGGAACTGCGGTTCACCGCTTCCGGTGCGCCGGTCGCCAATTTCACGGTGGCCTCCACTCCGCGGACGTTCGACCGTCAGACGAACGAGTGGAAAGACGGCGAAGCGCTGTTCCTCCGCTGCAGCATCTGGCGCGACGCCGCCGAGAACGTGACCGAGTCCCTCACCAAGGGCACCCGAGTGATCGTGCAGGGCAAGCTCAAGCAGCGGTCGTACGAGACCCGTGAAGGGGAACGTCGCACCGTCGTCGAGCTCGAAGTGGATGAGATCGGTCCCTCGCTCCGTTACGCGACCGCCAAGGTCAACCGCACCCAGCGTGGTGGCGGCAACTACGGCGGTGGCGGCGGATACGGCGGCAATCAGGGTGGCGGAAACGCAGGCGGTGGCTTCGGCGCACCGCAGGGCGGACGCCCCCAGCAGGCCGCGAGCCAGCCGGCCGACGACCCGTGGGGCAGTGCGCCCGCAGCGGGCGGCGGCTTCGGTGGCGGGGACGACGAACCACCTTTCTGATTCCGGGCCGCCACCCGGAGACCATTGACTGGAGCAATACATGGCAAAGCAAAAGGGCCGCAAGCCCCGCGTGGAGAAGGTCACGAAGGCCAAGGCCTGCACCTTCTGCAAGGACAAGAAGACCGTCATCGACTACAAGGACACCGCGCTGCTGCGTCGTTTCCTCTCTGACCGCGGCAAGATCCGTTCGCGTCGCGTCACCGGCAACTGCGTGCAGCACCAGCGCGATGTCGCTGTGGCCGTGAAGAACTCGCGTGAGGTGGCGTTGCTGCCGTTCACGTCGACCGGACGCTGAGCGGGAAAGGACAGAAGACAATGAAGCTGATCCTGACCGCATCGGTTGAGAATCTGGGCGAGGCCGGCGACACCGTCGAGGTGCGTGACGGCTACGGCCGCAACTACCTGCTGCCTCGCGGACTGGCGATCGTCGCCACCCGCGGTGCGCTGAAGCAGGTCGAGGGCATCCGCCGCTCGCAGGAGGCTCGCGCGGTGCGCGACCTCGACCACGCCAACGAGATCAAGCAGGCTCTCGAGGGCCTCGACAACGTCTCGCTGACCGTCAAGACCCACGACTCGGGCAAGCTGTTCGGCTCCGTCTCGGCGTCGGACGTCGCGGGCGCCATCCGCGCTGCGGGCGGCCCCGTCGTCGACAAGCGCAGCCTGGAGCTGCCGAAGGGCCACATCAAGGCTCTGGGCGAGTACCCCGTCGTCGTCAAGCTGCACCCGAAGGTGGAGGCCAAGCTGAGCCTCGCCGTCGTCAGCTGACGTAGAGCATCGAAGGAGGCCGGTCACCCCACGGGGTGGCCGGCCTCTGACGTCGGTCCGGTGCGCCGCTCGCATCCGACACCGTCGTCACCGACGTGCGGGTTGCGGGTGACGTTTCGGGTTCGCGGAGTGCGCGGTATCGCCGGCGGGGTACAGGAACCGATGGCCGGCGCGGCTGAGGAGGAATCCGCGATTCCAGTTCCGGCATGCGACGACCCCGGCACGAGGCGCCGCGCAGGTGACGTTCGCGACCGTGATCCGGCTGCCTACCGGGAGCACGCGGGGCCGGTAGCCGCTCACCGGGCCCAGCTGGAACGACGTTCCCTTGCGCACCCAGTACGGACCCTGGCTCTCGCCGCTGACCGCCACGCCGATCGTCCCGGGCGGCGCGGTGGCGGGGCGTCCCCGGCAGGCCATCGCATTCGCCTGCGGACCGATCTGGCAGCGCCAGCCGCCCGCGGTGAAGTAGTGGCGTCCGTTGTCGACGTAGGCCACCGAGCGGTAGTCGTCGGCGTTCACCGAGCGGTACGGCGAGAAGTCGAAGTCCGACGCCCGCGGTGCCGCGTGTGCGATCGCGGGGACCGACGCGGCCAGCAGCGCGATCACGGCGACGACAGTCGCCCGGATGCTCGCTCGCGCAGGATGGGACACACGCACGTTTCCCATTTGAGCACGACAGCCCGTCCGGCGCGCGGAATCGGGCGGATCGCACCGGGTGCGCGACCGCGGATTCGGGTGCACGGTGGATCACCTGAAGTGCTGCTGGACGGTGTTTCGGCGTGGCGCAAGCCGACACGCCGGTGATTCCGCAGCCGGGTTCTGTGGATTTCGTCAACAAGCTCTGACCTGGGGTTACGACGTGAATTCCACGACATTTCCCCACCTGCTCCACAGGGTTGTGCACATGTCTTCCTGCAACGTCCACAGTTGTCCACACGGGCTCCACAGCCCTGTCCACAGGGGGTGGTTGGCAGCATCGCGCCCCTGGCCCTAACCTTTCTGAAGTGTTCGGTTTCCCTTGCGGAAATCACCGGTTGTCGTTGCTGTACCAGGGGGTGTGTGAGTGGCTATTGAGGCCGACCTCGGGCGCGAGCCCGATCTCCCGCCAGAACCTCCGACGGAGGAGTTCGGACGACAGCCACCGCAGGATCAGCAGGCCGAGCAGTCGGTTCTGGGCGGCATGATGCTGTCGAAGGACGCGATCGCCGACGTGCTCGAACGGATCCGTCCCGGCGACTTCTACAAGCCCGCTCACCAGGCCGTGTACGACGCGATCCTCGAGTTGTACGGCCGCGGCGAACCCGCCGACGCCGTCACCGTCGCCGCCGAGTTGGAGCGCAAGGGCGAACTGCGCAAGGTCGGCGGCGCGCCGTACCTGCACACGCTGATCTCGACAGTCCCCACCGCGGCGAACGCCGGCTACTACGCCGAGATCGTCGGCGAGAAGTCGATTCTGCGCAGGCTCGTGGAGGCGGGTACCCGCATCGTGCAGTACGGCTACGCCGGGGCCGACGGCCAGGACGTGGCCGAGGTGGTCGACCGAGCGCAGGCGGAGATCTACGAGGTCACCGAGCGTCGCACCACCGAGGATTACGTGCCGCTGGAGGAACTGCTCCAGCCCACGCTCGACGAGCTCGATTCGATCGCGTCGCGGGGCGGACTGTCGTTGGGCGTGCCCACCGGTTTCGCCGACCTCGACAAGCTGACGAACGGTCTTCATCCCGGTCAGATGATCATCGTGGCGGCGCGTCCGGGCGTCGGCAAGGCGCTGGCGCTCGACACGCCGCTGCCGACTCCGAGCGGGTGGACCACGATGGGCCGGGTCGCGAAGGGTGACCTGCTCCTGGGGGCCGACGGTCGTCCGACCACCGTCGTCGCCGCGACCGAGGTGATGACCCGCCGGCCCTGCTATGCGGTGGAGTTCGACGACGGCGGTGTGATCGTCGCCGATGAACAGCATCAGTGGGCCGTGGAGGTCGACGGCGAGGACCGGCTGCTGACCACCGAACAGCTCCAGATCTACGGCGGCCGCGCCAGCATCGCCAACGCTGCGCCGCTCGAACTGCCGTACCGCCCGCTGGCCTACGGCCCGTACACCGTCGGCGCGCTGGCCGGAATGGCGTATGACGACCCGGAGATCGGCGCGCGGATCGAGGCCGAGGGTCCGGTCGACGTCATGACGTTGATGACGGATCTGGGCGGCCGCATCCCGCACGAGTACCTGCGCGGTTCGGTGCCGCAGCGGCGCGCGCTGCTGGCGGGCATCCTGGACTCCCGCGCGCGTGTGGACGACGACGGCTGGATCACCGTGCCCGCGGCCACCAACCACATGTCTTCCGTGGTCGGGGATCTCGCCGCCGGCCTCGGCTACACCTTCCGCCGGGCCAGCAGCGGCTGGATCCGGCTCAACGCGCCCGACGACGTGTTCACCGTCTTCGAGAAGGCCCAGCGACACAAGGAACTGCGCAGCAGCGTGCGGGCGCGGCGGGTGGTGTCGGTGCGCTCGGTGCCGAGTGTCCCGGTGCGGTGCGTCGAAGTCGACAACATGAGCCACCTGTACCTGGCGGGTGAGGCGATGGTGCCGACTCACAACTCCACCCTCGCCATGGACTGGCTCCGTTCGGCGTCGATTCATCACGGGCTCACCTCGGCCATGTTCTCGCTGGAGATGAGCAAGACGGAGATTGTCATGCGACTGCTGTCGGCCGAGGCGAAGGTGAAGCTCGGCGACATGCGGTCGGGCAACATGAGCGACGACGACTGGAGCCGGCTGGCGCGCCGCATGGGCGAGATCACCGAGGCGCCGCTGTTCATCGACGACTCGCCGAACCTCACCATGATGGAGATCCGGGCCAAGGCCCGACGGCTGAAGCAGAAGCACGATCTCAAGCTCGTCGTCATCGACTACATGCAGCTGATGACGTCGGGCAAGAAGGTCGAATCACGTCAGCAAGAGGTCTCGGAGTTCTCGCGATCGATCAAGCTGCTCGCCAAGGAGCTCGAGGTGCCGGTGGTGGCGATCAGCCAGCTGAACCGTGGCCCCGAACAGCGGACCGACAAGCGTCCCCAGGTCTCCGACCTGCGCGAATCGGGATCGCTGGAGCAGGATGCCGACATGGTCATCCTGCTGCACCGTCCCGACTCGACCGAACGCGACGACCCGCGCGCGGGTGAAGCGGACATCATCGTCGGTAAGCACCGCAACGGTCCCACTGCGACGATCACGGTGGCGCACCAGTTGCACCTGTCTCGGTTCGTCGACATGGCGCGAGGCTGAGCGGCGCGTGTCGAGATGCAGCGAAGATTAGCAAGGTGGTCCCGCTTGTTTAACAAGCCTGATCACGGCGTAAGAATCGCCCTGACTAGGGCAAACATGGTCAGGCGAGCGTTGCCCGTAGCCCGCGTTTCGGTATGATTTCCTGCTAATTTTGCCGGGGAATCTATTCCTGGAAATCGCCGAGTGCGCGGGTGAAACCGGGCGACGAAGGGGCTGAAGTGACCGGCGGCTGGCGGCAGGCTATCGGCGATTGGCTTGTGGGATGAGCTCGTCTAATTCGCAGATGACGTTGGTGCTGGTTTTGGGGATGTGCTCGGCGGATTCGACGCTTGCTCGGTGACTCCGTGACCGGGCTTGGTCAGCGGAAGGGTTGCGAGGTGCTTCTGGAGCCGCTTCGACATCGGCATGAACGTGACGAAGGTCAGGCTTCCCGAGACAACCGCGCCTACCAGCGGCACGACCTTGGCTGCGCTCTTGGCGAAGACCTGCTTGGTCATCTGAATGCCCAGGAGCCCTGCAACCTTCTTGACCACCGGATATATCGCACCCTTGGTGAGAGCCTTCTGCGGCAGCTTCCTGGCCACTTCACTTGCGATCAACTTCGAGACTTGCGCCACGCCGGCCTGGGCCGCGTTCACGCCAAACATCACGCCGATGAACAGCGTGAGCATGCTTTCGGTCGCGGAGTCCATTCCGTCGGCGCTGTCGTCGAAGAGCTCCGGCCAGCTGTAGATGTAGGCGAGCTTCTGGACGACGCGAAGAAGGTGCCCATAGTACTGCGCGATATCAGCCGGGACCGTGCCGATCGCTGCGAGGCCTCCAGGGATGCCGGCTGCCGTGGAAAGTGTCGTCACCTTGCCGGTCTCGAACTTGATCACGCTGTTGGCGATCTTGTCGATCACTTGAGGTGTTACGCCTGCTTCGGCCGGTGTTGTGGCGATAGCGAGTTTGATCTGCTCGTCGGTGCAGTATCGCTTCAGCTCTCTGCGGAGGAAGGCCTCCCGGTTGATCTGCACACCCGGCAGCTGAGCCGATGCCTGCAGCGTCTGCTCGAACTTCGTCGACGGAGCGACCTGATTGCCTTTGGCCATGGGAGCAACCTATCGCAGCCTTCCGACACGGACCGCTGATGGGGCGAAGGAGACGTCGGCCTATCACCCGAAATGCCTCGCTGACCGATTGTCGACTTGCTCCCTTAGTAGCCCTTCGACCTCGATTTCTTGCTAGATTTGGTGCTAATTCCTGCGGAAGCGGAGGTGTCACTTGACCGAGAGTTCCCGCGCGGCGGTGACGTGGCGGTTCCGATTCGCTGGCGACAAGGTGTCCCGCGTGTTGAACTGGCGGTCCGACGGTCCGCCGGATCTCGCACGTGTAGTTCCGATTCGCAAGCCTCGATCCTCGGAACGTCACCGGCACATACCTGTCACTGCGTATTCACTGACCATGCGCGACCACCTAGAACTCGAGTCGGGCCTCGAGCATGACCTCTTGCGACGCCTGGACCGGCTCAACGATATCGTCGCGCTGATACCGCAACCGTGTCAGCTGAAGCGGGGCGGATCGTCCTCGGCGAAAAACACGCCCGACTTACTCAGCCTTGACGACACCGGGGCGGTAACGCTCTGGAATGCACGCCTGCCGCACAAGATGGACGACAAATTCAAGCTTCAGGTCGCAATGGTCGAGGCCGCCTGCGCGAATGTGGGATGGCGTCACGAGGTATTCAACGGACTCGACCGCGTAGAACGCCTAAACCTTCTGTGGCTGCACGGCTACCGCCGAAGGCCTTCCTGGTATGACCAGGTGGCTGGCGAGATCGGGAAGGAAGCAAGTAACGACGCCGCGACTCTGGGCTCCCTATTTCGTCTGGATACCGGAAACGGGGAGGCCATCGCCGTGGTCTGGCACATGGTCTGGTCCGGTGAGCTGGATACCAACCTCTCGAAGCGATTGACGATGGAAACGCCAGTGCGCGCGGGACTGGTGGCGTAGTGGACACAAGTCGCACAGTGGTTGAGGTCGGTGGCCGACTTCTGACTGAGTGGGGAACCGGTCTGGTGACAGCGGTATCAGCGGCCGGCGTAGACCTCCGCACCAGCGTCGGCGATTCCTTGCACGTCGATTGGCCCGAACTCGCAGAGGTGCGAGTCGTGGTCGATGGCGATGTAGCGCCAATCAGACCGGCGCTCCGCCCGTACTGGGATGGCCTGTCTGAGGAAACGCGCCGAGCCGCCCTCGACAAACTTGAAATCGTGCATGAGATACTGACCGGCTACCGGGACGGTCACGCCGAACTCGCGCGCGATGGCGAACCGCGCCCACCCTTCGGCGAAGGCTTCGGCGTCTCCGAGGCGGCGCGCTGTCGCGCGATGGCGGTCGCGTTGCAGCAAGAAGCTGTGGGAGATCGTGCCCTACAACGCCGCATCGCGAACGGTGAGATCAAGCGATCGGCTCCGGTCGACAGCACCATCCGCAACTGGGTGCGTGCATGGAAACGCGACGGACTACTCGGGCTCCTCGATGCCAGATCCCTGCGTCGCGAACAGACGTGGGAGCGAATCGATGAGCGCTATCGGACTGTTGCTGAGTTGGTCTTCGCCACCCTGGACGGAGATCGGGCGGACGCCAACATCAGCGAGCTTGATCGGCGGATCAAGGTTGAGCTCAAGCGTGCAGGGCACGTGGATGTCTCCACGCCGCAGCGTCTGACGGCAGAGTATCTCGCGCACCTCAAACGGGGCGCGGGCGCAACAACCCGCACCCAGAGAAGCCGGTCGCTACAGCGCGTGTCGGGCAAAGAGCACTTCCCCGCAATCAGGCCTGGGCAAATAGTCGCCATCGACGCCACGAGGGCGGACAACCTCGTATACGACCCGCTTCTCGGGCGACCCTTCAGCGTCGAAATCCTCACTGCAATCGACGTCGCCACCAGAGTGGTCCTCGCACTGCGCGTGGTGCCGAAGAGCGCCGATGGAATCGATGCCGGGCTACTTCTCTACGACATCTGCCGCCCGTTCTCGATGATGGTGGAGGGCACCACCATCAGTCACTGGCGCTGGGCCGGTTTGCCCCAAGTCGTCGACGCTTCTGATGTCGCGGTCAACGTTGGGCGCAGAAGTGTTGCACCCGATTTCACTACGCTTCAAGGAGAGCACCACATCCCTGGCGTCATGCCGGACGCGATCCGCGCCGACCACGGTTCGATCTTCGTGTCCGATCACTTCCGCGCGATTCTGCGCGACTTCGGGATTGACTTGTTGCTCAGTCGCGGGAAGAAGCCAACGGACAACCCCCACGTTGAACGCTGGCACGAGACGCTACAACGGGCCGTTCAACAGCTCCCCGGCTACAAAGGTCGCAATACCTCGGAGCGCGGTCGATTGGTCGCCGAGGAGGCATTGGTCACGGCCGCCGAACTGGAAGAACACCTTCGGCGATTCGTCGCCTTGGACTACCACCGGTCGTGGCACACAGGCTTGGTTATCGGTGGTGAGCCCACCGCTCGCACCAGTCCTTTGGAGCTCTGGGACATCATGCTCGACGTCACCGGCCGTATCGACGTACCGCAGCGTGCAGACATGATCTATCAGATGCTTCCGGTCAAGTGGGGCACAGTCGGAGTCGCAGGTGTCGAGTTTGCTGAGATGGTCTACGACGGCAAGCTGCTCGATGATTTTCGGAATGTCGCACGGGGCCAGTTCAGGGACGACGACAACAAGGTTCCCTTTCTTGTCGACCCGCACGACTTGTCGAGCATCTGGTTCCCGCACCCCGAGACCGGCCGTGTACGCCCCGTTGCGTGGCGAGGATCTTTCTTCACTGACGCGCCGATGACCGATACGATCGTTCAGGCTGTTAGGCGGCGCGTCCGCGAACGCGGCGGCAACCACATTCTGAGTCGGGGCTCAGCGCAGCGGCAGATCCTCGACGAGCTCACGGAACTCACCTCTGGGCCCGTTCCAACTGACTGGACTGCCAAACTGTCAGCCGCGCACCGCAGAGTTGAACAATCGCGCAAAGACCACGAAGAAGCTCAGGCAGCCCAAGGTGCAACCCGCGACGAAGCCACTCAGTCGGGCGGCAACGAAGCACGCACCAAGACGCCCCATACCGATTCACCCCAGGACGACGTTCCCTTGGACATCCTCGACGTCCCGTGGCCGACGATGCGGGCCGACTCCTGATGGACTCTCTCGCTTGGCATTTGGCTTGCACCAAAACGGAGTTGCCAGAACCACCTCTGTACACGTCGGCTGGTTGGGACAGGATGACATCCGAGGACCGCTCGCGGGCGGTCGATGCGCTGCGTCAATGGATGAATGGACTCTACGTCGAAACGGCCGAGACCCGCGCAGTCGCAGACCGACTCACTGAGATCGTGCAGGAGAATTCTGAAACGGGCCCCGGTGCGAAGGCAATAGCGTCGGTCACAGGCGCAAGCACGCTCGGGAAGAGCACGGCGGTCCGCCGCTGGGCCACAAGGAAATACGTGGAATGGATCGTAGGCGCACCGAAAGGCCCTGCAGAACTGCCCACGTGGAACCCTCAGCCAACGATCGACGCAGACCTATGCCCCGTCGTTTGGGTCAACCTGCAATCTGGCTCGATGGTCAAAGGATTCAACTCCCAAGTCCTTGACTTCTTCCGCTTATCCGCCAGCGGCGCCGCCCACCAGACGTCAACCGCCGCGGTCAGGGCATTGGCACGCCACGGCGTGCGCACCCTTCTCATCGACGACTTCCATCTACTGCGTACCAACTGGAAGGGCGGCCGGGAGGTCCTCGATCACGTGAAGTACATGAACACCGAGCTCGGCGAATTCAACGCCAGCTTAATTCTGGTTGGGACAGACCTCGAATCCAGTGAAGCCATGAGCGATGCCCAGCTTATCGGCCGCCTCCAGCCAATGAGCTTCAGTCCTTACGGAATCGAGACTTCGGAGGAGCAACACGCGTGGCAGCAACTGCTCTACGGGCTGGAAGGTTATCTCCTTCCGCATCTCCCTCGGGCAAGCGAAGGGCTTCTCACTTCACAGCTCGCGGGGCCCATCTGGAAGCGATCTCAGGGCTACGTCGGTGACGCGACACGCCTCCTCCGCATTGCGACACTTGCAGCGATCGCCGACGGCACGCACACGATCAACCCAGAACACCTGAAGGAAGTCCGCCTCAGTAAACGAGCGCACGCAGCAGAGGCGGAAATCGATCTTCGGCGCCGCAGCAAGCAGAGCAGGGTGTGATGTCACCGGCAGACAACGGAAGGGGGCTATCCATGCGAGAGCCTCGTATCGGCTATCTGCCTGCTCGACCGATTCCAGCCGACGATGAATCGCTGGAGTCCTTCGTATTGCGCGCGGCGACGGCGAATTGCACCACCGTCACCAAGATCCTTGGTCGAAGTCAGTTATCGCGATCAGCGTCTGACTACGAGCCGATTCTGCGGCACCTGGCCACGCTGACGCGCCAGCCATTCTCGCGCATTTCGGCGATGACCCTTGATGACTGCCATAGTCGAGTGCTCGCGAAGGAAGGCTGGCTGGCAAGTGAGTGGGGTCAGCATTGCCGTTGCGCCCCAAACGGAGTGGCACGGCGAGAGTGGGCTTTGGCTCTGTCTCCGGTCTGCTTCTACTGCGGGCACCTCATCGGGATGCCCGGTAGTGGCACTGCGCAGTTGACCAGAGTTCCCAATCGGATTCTGTCGGTCTGCAAGGAGGTCTCGTCCGCTGCACACAGATCTACGACTGACTTCGATGCACTCGACCGACTTGAGTGTCTCCGTGCGGAACTACCCTCGGTGGCTCGTCGGCTCAGTCGAGGATCTGCACACTGGATCCCAGCTGATGCTCAGTTGGTGACCACTGCGACGGCAGATCTTGCGACGAGTCACGAGTCCGAGGAAGAGCTACCGCGATCTCCTGCCGTTCGTGCACTGGCCATCGCAATGGCCTGGGAAGAACAGCGAACGTGGCTGACACCACGAGTATCTCCACATCCACGTCCCACTCCTGTCCGACCAGAGAATTCTGAAATACCCGATTCGCAGGTCTTCACTCGACGGGTACTCCGCACAGGCGCGAAGACTGTCAAGACCATGCGGTTACCGAAGAGCTCAGTCCGCCATCCACGCGGCGAAGATCTGATGCGGCTGGCGCTTGGCCATACGCAATTGACGCTTGACCACATCCCAGGGATCTACCGGCAAGAAGGCGAACCGTTCGTGCTCGACCCCGCCCAGTGGTTGTGGCGTTCCAGAGTCGCGCTACTTCTCAGTCAATGTGTTCGGTTGCGCGATCATTGGAGCCTTGCCGACGAGCCGACCTACCGTCTGACGAAAGCTGGTAGCTACTCGATTTGCATAGGGGCGTGGCCGAAATGGACTCCGATCTTCCACCGCGAGAGCGACATTGCCCATGCGATGAATCTGGCGCGAGCTCTATGCCTCGACGAGCTCGTCAACTACCGTGAGCGCCGCGACGCGTTAAGACGGATTGAAGCCGCCCCGCCGGACCTGGTCGGCACCCTGCCCGCAGCCGCCCGGAACTTCGATGGCTGCGCCCGGCTCGCCGCATCTTGGATGTGGTTCGATGCAACCTGTGATAGCCCGCGTACATGGCCAGACGCCGAACACCTGAAAGCATTTGACGCTGCGCTCAACCCCGAAGGCCGTCTCATCCTCCGCAGTGCCGCCGAAGCGATCTGCGTCGCCGACGAAGATCTTGTGCGTCAGGTTGGGAGTGGAGACTTCGGTGTGGTGGATTCGGACCGAGTCTCAGAAGAGGACCGGACTCGTGTGGGCGCGTGACTTCCAGTCGCTCGCCCACTGCGGGCGCTACCAAACCGCGACGGCGATGGAGCCTCTGAGCTAATGCTCCCCGCTCGAGTTGCAATCGATCCACGCGAGTCGCTTGATTCGTACCTCGAGCGGATTGCACTTGTGAACGATCTGACGACCAAGAGTCTTGTCCGCATGCTCAAGGAGAACCGGGACGGATCGTCGGTCTCGACGGCTTTCATGCTGGTCCGGCCTAGCGATGAGCTCGTCGGCCGAATAGTGGATCTCACTGGGCTGGGGGCATCGGCCGTCGAGAATTCGACCTTGTTGCGTTACGACGGAGGCGCGCCACTCAACCTCGACGGCTTCGACCCGCTCGATCGGGCGAGCTACCGCGCCATCGTTTGCCAGGGGTGGTTCCCGCAGCATGGGACGCAACTATGCCCACTCTGCCTATCGCACGACGGAATCTGGCAGCTGTCGTGGAAGCTACCGGTGTCGACAGTGTGTCCCGACCACGGCGTCTACCTGGTCGCTGAGTGTTCAAGATGTAGCCGGCGCTTTCGAACGCGACACCACAGTCCGCTGCGTCCTCGGCTCGATGAACACCAGCCGTGCGGGAATCCGCTCGGATTCTCGGCTCCCTGCCGACACTCCATCCTGAGAGAGAAACCGACGGCTGCATCCGAAGGTGCAATTCGGACCGCAACACGGGTTACGGCCGCTATCCAAGGCGAAGAAACGAGCGTTCTCGATGGCGCTCTCGCGCCCCCCGCGTACCTCGCAGAAGTCCGAAACTTAACCACTCTTCTACTTCACCTCGCATCCCGGTCTCGCGCAAGGGGTTTCGTCGAATGGGCCGGAGATCTCCAAGCCGAAGCCGCTGGTCGCACAACTGAGCTTCGAGGGCCTCGGTGGGGTATTCAGCCGCCGACAAGTGCAGTCACCCGCGGTGAAGCACTGGCGGAGGCGGATGGGATTCTGTCCAGTCCGGAGAGTGCGGACGCCGTCGCACGGTTGGCCGAGTGGTTCGATCTGATCCCGGACGTCCCGGGCGGCCCGAGAGGATGGATCGTCAATCGCGCGGCAAAGAGTCCGGTGTTGAGCTGGCTGGTGGTCCAGGTGCTTTCAGCCCGCCGCCATGTCGGCCTGCAGATCGATCATCACGACGCGTTGATCGATCTGCCGCTGTCTGCGATCCCTCAACTCCTCGATGAGCACACCTACCGTCGTCATTTCGCTGGGATGCTGACAACGCAGGAAAGCACGGGGCGGCTGTACGCCTCCCTGTGTATTGCGCGCGCACAACGGCCAGGGTCGACGTGGTCCACTGCTGCAGCGAGTATCGAACTCGACCCGGACATTGGCAGACGGACATCGCGAGCGGCGAGCACGCGACTGGCCGCGAGTCCTTCAGAGATCGCGGCAGCCGCCAGCGCGGCAGCGAGGGAACTATCGCGTCGACGGGATTTTCGGGCGCTCGAGCGACGAGTCATCGAGCTCGCGAGTACGCCCGACACGTGGTTCACCGATTGGGCGCGGTCGGCGAGTCCGAGGAGGCGCGCGGCCGCACTCCCGTACGCGGTGACATGGATGTGGTGCGAGGTTGCTCAGGGGGGGTTGGACACCAGCCCGGCGTGGCCGCCGCCGGTGACCCGACAATCGAAGGCGGCTTATCGGGTGTTTCGTGACACGCTTCCGGAGGAGTTGGGGCGAGCATTGCGCGAACTCGCCGATGGGAACTCGAGGTGACGGGCGTCGGGCGGCACCTCAGCGAAGTCTTCGACAGCTTCTCAGCAAGCGTTCGAAGGCCTGGCAATGCCACTCGGCTTGGTCTCGTTGAATTCCTGGCGATGGCGAACCTGTCAGTATCGGCGGGTAGCGTTCGAGGGCTGGCAATGAGGAGGTCCACGCGTGCAGCTTGAAGAGTTGAAGCCCGGTCTGCGAGTCGAGGGTCTCATTCCCGCAGAGGTGATCACTGTCATCGCTGCTCAATGGCATGGCACGGACGCACTCGCACTCACTTACCAGAACGGCTCAGGTGGACTTGGCCAACAGGTTGTGTTCCGCAAGGACCAGGACAACCTCAGCGTCGCCACCAGCGGTAGCCGCGCGTTTGACGCCACCGCCAGCGACTTCAAGCTCGTCGCCGAGGCCCAACGTATCTCGCTGGCCGGCCTTTTCGATCCAATGCTGGCCGTCGCCACGAGCGACGTGCAGCCGCTGCCGCACCAGATTCGCGCGGTGTACGGCGAACTCCTACCGCGGACCCCGCTTCGGTTCCTTCTCGCCGACGACCCCGGTGCCGGCAAGACGATCATGGCCGGCCTCTACATCAAGGAGCTGCTGCTCCGCGACGACGTCAAGCAGTGCCTGATCATCGCTCCCGGTGGACTGGTCGAGCAGTGGCAGGACGAACTGTTCTTCAAGTTTGGGCTGCGGTTCGACCTGCTGACCAACCAGCTCATCGATGCCAACATCAACCTCAACGTCTTCGAAACGAACCCACTCGTGATCGCACGCATGGATCAGCTCTCCCGCAACGAGGCACTCCAGGCCCAACTGAAGGAGACGGAGTGGGATCTGATCATCGTCGACGAGGCACACAGAATGGGAGCGCACTACTTCGGCGGGAAGCTGGAGAAGACCAAACGCTTCCTGCTGGGGGAGCTGCTCGGCCAAATTACCCGCCACCTCCTGCTGATGACCGCGACTCCACACTCGGGCAAGGAAGAGGACTTTCAGCTCTTCCTCACTTTGCTCGACCGCGATCGGTTCGAGGGCAAGCAGAAGAAGTCTGTCGACGTCACCGGAATCATGCGGCGCATGGTCAAGGAAGACCTGCTGACGTTCGAAGGTAAGAAGCTCTTCCCTGAACGCATCGCCGAAACTGTGCCCTACGAGTTGACCGAGCGGGAGAAGGGCCTCTACGAGGACGTCACTCGCTACGTCCGCGAGGGCATGAACCGTGCCGACAGGCTTGGCGGCAAGCGTAAGAACACTGTCGGATTCGCCCTGACTGTCCTTCAGCGCAGACTCGCCTCCAGCCCTGAGGCGATCTACAAGAGCCTCGTCCGCCGCACCGAACGGCTGGAGCGCAAGAAGACCGAGATCCTCAACGGCACCTACAAGGAACCCGACGACGTCATCGGCTCGGGCGACTTCGACGAAGATGAATACAACGCCGAAGAACTGGAGCAGCTTGAGGAAGACGTGATGGACGCGGCCACCGCCGCCCAGACCGTCGAGGAGCTCAACGCAGAACTTGTCGAACTCGCCGATCTGATTGCGACCGCCAAGAAGGTCCGCGAGGCTGGCACCGACCGCAAGTGGACCGAACTCTCCACGATCCTCCAGGACAATGCGCTGGTCACCGATTCGAACGGTTGGCCACGGAAGTTCATCATCTTCACCGAGCACCGCGACACCCTTGACTATCTCCAGTCCAAGATCGGCTCTTTGCTCGGCAAGCCCGACTCGGTCAAGGCGATCCACGGTGGCGTCCGCAGAGGTGAGCGGCGCGTGATCACCGAGGAGTTCACCAAGAACCGCGACGTCCAAATCCTCATCGCAACCGACGCCGCTGGAGAGGGGCTTAACCTTCAGGCCGCGCACCTGATGGTCAACTACGACCTGCCGTGGAACCCCAACCGCATCGAGCAACGCTTCGGCCGCATCCACCGCATCGGCCAAGAAGAGGTCTGCCGACTCTGGAACCTCGTAGCCTCCAACACCCGCGAGGGTGAAGTCTTCACCCGCCTGCTGGAGAAGCTCGACCAGATGCGTCAGACATACGGTGGCAAAGTCTTCGACGTCCTCGGCGAGGCGTTCACCGAGACCCCGCTGCGCAACCTCCTGCTCGATGCCATCCAGCACGGCGAGCGCCCCGACGTCAAGGCTAAAATGCATGAGGTCATCGACGCGTCGGTCGGGGATGGACTCAAGGATCTCCTCGACGAACGGGCATTGGCGTCGGAGAACCTGGCCGAGGCCGACCTGCATGCACTGCGCGCGGCAATGGACGAAGCACGCGCCCGCCGCCTTCAACCGCACTACATCGAGATGGCATTCAAGGCCGCCTTCGCCCGCCTCGGCGGCCGCATCGTGAGGCGCGAACAGGGTCGCTACGAGATCGCGAACGTGCCCCAGCAAATACGCGCCGCAGGCACAGGGCCGATCGCAACCAAGTACGACCGAGTCACGTTCGATCTTGGCAAGGTCCACGCCGACGAACTCAGCCGCGCCGACCTTCTCGCCCCGGATCATCCGCTGCACGACGCGGTCATGGACGAGTCCGTGCGACAGTTCGGTGGTTCCCTCAACCGAGGCACGATCTTGGTTTCCTCGACGCTGGAGGAGACACACCTGCTCGTCGGCGTGATCGAAGAGGTCGCCGACGCGACCGGAGAGTCCGTCGCACGCCGCTTCGGCTACGCATACGTCGACAGCTTCGGCACCGTGACGCCTGCCGGCCCCGCGCCCTACCTGGACTGCGTGGCGGCACCCGAGAACGCTGTCACCGATACAGCCCGCACCCTCCCGTGGCTGGCAGGTGCTGAAGACAAAACCACGAGCTGGATTATCGCCAACCAACTCCCCGACTACCTCGACGACGTTCAGCCGAGGCGCCTCGCGGAGTTGAGTAAGGCACGTGACCTGGTCATCAAGCGGCTCGAAGGTGAACGCGACCGCCTCATCCTCGATGCCGCCGTCGCGGCGGAAAAGGAACGCGCCGGTGAGAAACCGAAAGAATCATCGGAGAGCCTGAATCGTAAAGCCGTCGAACTCGACGCCCGTCTACGCAAGAGGCTCGCACTGCTTGACCACCAGCAGCTTATGTCGACCAAGCCACCACGCATCGTCACCGCAGCACTGGTGCTCCCCGTCGGGATACTGGAGACCGACCTACCCGCGACCGCGCCCATCCACGCGAAGGAGACCAAAGAGGTCGAACGCCGCGGTGTCGACTTGGTGATGGCCCGTGAACGTGAACTCGGACGCAAGCCCGTCGAGCAGGCCTTCAACAATCCCGGTTTCGACATCCTCTCCACAGACGCCAAAGGCGACACCTACCGCATCGAGGTCAAAGCGCGTATCGAAGGAGCGACCGACTTCTTCGTCACCCACAACGAGGTGATGGTTGGTAAGAACGCCGCCCCGCGTTACCGCCTCGCTCTCGTCCGCGTCGACCCGCGTGGCGCCCAGCACGACGAGGTCCGCTACCTCGACAACCCATTCGCCACCACCGACCTCGGTGACTTCAACGCCACCGGCATCCGAGGCGATTGGTCCAAGCAGTGGGCAAAAGGGAAGGCGCCGTTTTGATGGCATCCAAGTCCTCCCGAAAACGGCGGAACAAGAAGCGCCGCCAGGACGCTACTAAAGCCGGGCACGCCGACCAACACGTTCAGGTAGTGCTGGAGCGCGCCTTCGATACTGCTGGGTTGCTTTCAGACGTCTCGAAAGCGACCGACCCTGCAGCGGAGGTTGAGCGGCGCATCGATGATGCGGCGACGCAGTTCGTCGAGGGGTTCGCTGGCTACGACCCTCTGGGAACGCTTGAGGCCATTCGCATGATGACGTTGCCGTTCGCCCCGGCGGGCGTCTCGCCGCCCGCCAGCGCGCAGAGCGGCCCCGCTGTCGCAGAGGTCTTGGCCGTTGTGCTCCGGTGTGCGGAGTCAGAGATGGATTCCGGTGTCGAACCCAAGCGGGTCGATCAAGACTGAATCGCCCCGGGTTTGTCAGAGGCTCGCAAGTGCCGCGTCGGCGGGTACCGGTGCGGGGTGGTTGTGATGATAGGTGTCCTCGAGCTCGATGGGCGGGATCATGCCGATCTCGCCGTGCAATCGCCGGTGATTGAACCAGTCGATGTATTCCGCGGTCGCGATCTCGAGGTCGTCGATATTCTTCCAGGGCCCGCGGTTGCGGACCAGCTCGGCCTTGAACAGCGAGTTGAAGGCCTCGGCCAGGGCATTGTCGTATGAGTCGCCGGTGGAACCGACCGAGGCGGCCGCGCCAGCCTCGGCAAGACGCTCGGTGTAGCGGATGGCGACGTATTGAACGCCCTTGTCGCTGTGGTGCGTGAGCCCGGTGACCGACTGGCCTGCGCGATCGCGGGTCCAGATGCCCATCTCCAACGCGTCCAGCGCAAGGTCGGTCCGTAGCGACTTCGAGAGCTGCCAGCCGACCACGCGGCGAGAGAACACGTCGATGACGAACGCGGCATACACCCAGCCGACGAAGGTGCGGCAGTAGGTGATGTCCGCGACCCACAACTGGTTCGGAGCGGTTGCAGTGAAGTCGCGATCGACCAGGTCAGGCCGACTATCCGGGCCGCGACCGGAGATCGTGGTGCGCGGGCCCTTGGCTCGGCTAATCCCTCGTAACCCCGCAACGCGCATGAGCCGCTCGACCGTGCAGCGCGCGACGACGACGCCCTCGCGACGCAGTTGGGCGTGGACCTTCTTCGCCCCGTAGACGCCAAAGTTCGCCGAGTGGACGCGGTGGATCTCGATCAGCAGTTCCTCGTCGCGCAGTGCTCGCTTCGAGGGTGGTCGGGTCTTGAACGCGTAGTACGTGCTCGGCGCGATCTGCGTGCCCGCTGCGGTCAGCGTCCGACAGATCGGCTCGACGCCGAACTCATGCTTGTACTGGTCGATGTATTCCACGATCAACGCTGTGGGCGGTCGAGCTCCGCCGCGAAAAAAGCCGAGGCCGACCTCAGGATCGGCGGATTCAAGCGGTCAGTG